>CAZJBO010000176.1:4262-5988 GCA_964544075.1 uncultured Anaerolineae bacterium | reverse complement strand
TGAACGGTATGGAAACCGCGCTGTTTACGCTGCTGGGGCTGCTGGCGCTCTGCCTTCTATTTAGAGACTCTGCCCCGTTCGGAATGGGGTCTAGGGGATATAACGCCCCACGTGAATACTTCACAATCGGGGCAGTGCTGGGCCTTATGCACCTTGTCCGCGCCGACGGGATATTCCTAACCCTCGCCATCGGCGCGCTGGCGCTCCGTCCGCTGTTTACACAAACCCCTGCCGCGCGCAGAGCCTACACCGTCCGCGTACTGCTGCCCTTGATATCCGGCGTGGTGATATTCACATTGCCGCTGCTGCTGTGGTCGCTGTATGCCGGAGGCACGCTCCTCCCCGCGAACCAAGCCGGGCGACACTTCATCGCATGGCAGAGCGCCACCCGTGCCGACGGCAGCATCATATGGCCGACATATTTTAAAATTGGTGGCGCACGCATCCCCAAGATGTTCACGTTGCTAACAATGGTGGTAGGGTCGGTATTCGTGGCGATATTGGCGCTCGTCAACGGAGTTTTGAGGCAGCGCGGCGCGTGGTTCAGCCGGTTGGTGGCGCTCTACCTGCTAAGCTACTGTGGGGTGTTGGTGGTCTATCAGAGCTACTTCCCCGACGTACACGGCTTGCGCTACTTAAACCTGCCGGCGCATCTGTTGAGCATCGCGCTGGTGGCGTTCTGCTTTCATATTATCTTCGACTGCACGGCTGCATCGGGGGCCAAACTCCAACGTGAGATACGATGGCTGTTCCTTGTTGGGATGCTGACAACCTTGCTGGTCTTCGGGGGATATGCATACACAGAATTGTCGGAGTCGATGGACTGGGCGCAAGGCTTCAGAGCGCTGCCGATTTATGACAAAGCCGAAGTAGACCGGTGGTGGGCTTTCATCGACTGGATTAACGAGAACCTACCGGAAGGCGCGGTGGTGGCAGTGAAGGACCACGGAAGGCTGGCATACTTCACCGAAGTCAGGGTTGTTGATCTGGCGGGCATTATCGACCCAAGAATTATCAAACACTTCTATGCCGGCACATTAGGCACCTACCTCAAAGCGCAAGGTGTGCAATACGCTCTACTGCCGGACACGGTCAACGCGGGTATATTAAAAGCAGCGCGGGACACACTTACGCTAACGCGCATTCCGGGCGCTCCGCCGCAAGAGGCCTCCGGTTACACTCTGTACCGCGTGCAGCCTTGAGTGTCTGCGCTCTCCCCGCACGCACCTGCTCACCTATCCCCCCTCTATACAGAGTTGCACAGGTTAGAGAGATGCTTTAGAATATCTGCAGTGAGAAGAGAAACATACGACATAATATATGAGCAAAGTTCTGAGCTAAGCCTAACAGAAAGGAGCTACAAACAAAATGACGGTAAAAGAACTCGAACAAGCCCTGGCAAAGTTGCGCGCCCATCTCAAGAGCGCACAGAGTCTTGGACTTCCCACCGCTGAGATCAAAGCCCGCATCGCGGAAGTGGAGGCTCAGTACAAGCAGTTAACCGGATACGCGCCATCCGGCACGATCAACGCCACAATCACCAATGCGCCGGGCGCCCAACAAGCCATCGGCGATGGCAACATTCAGATCGGCGGCAGCATTGGCCCCGGCGCAGCGATTGGGTCGGGCGCGTCGGTGAACGCGCGCGATATCATTGGCGGGAACCAAGAGGTGTACAACGATCACCACCAAGAGGTGTACAACGACCACCACAAAGAGATACACG
>CAZJBO010000176.1:0-4162 GCA_964544075.1 uncultured Anaerolineae bacterium | reverse complement strand
GTTAACCAAGGGGTAAGCAGCAAGGAGCTGATGGCACTGTTTGCACCGCTTTATAAGAGGGTCTCGGCGCTGCCGGAAGATGACCAAGAAGTAGTCAAGCCGCTTGTGAAGCAGATCGAGAAGCAGGCCAATGCCCTTCGAGCCAATGCGAACGACCAAAACGCACAGAATACACTTGTCAAGCGTTTGAAGGCGCTAATGACAATGGCGCCAGACATCGGCGAGGTGGCGATTACAACCCTGGCGAACCCGATGCTGGGCATCAAACTGGTGATCGACAAAATCAAGCGGCGGGCAAATGAGGAACTCAGAGCAGAAACCAAGTAGGCTGCCTAGCTTACACACACGAGGGCTATTCCGCGAAGGAATAAACGCGCAACTAGCCCCTTTTTCCCATGTACTTTAATACTATGTACAAGGCGCGTTAGCTGTGGTACCCTAGAGACAATTAAGTGATGTATTGGAATTGTCAAACGAGGACCTGTCAAAAGCAAGAGATGGCGCGGTTGTAACCCAAAATTAGCAAGGAAGCGGCTAGTTCCCCCCAGCCGCTTCTTTGCGTGTTTAGTTGTATCAGTTAGCCCCCCGCTGCCCCCCTCTCACCCAAGCATAGAAAACCCGCCGCACGATCTTGTGCGACGGGTTATACTATTTTGAGTTGAACAGACCGAGGTGAGGCTAACGCTTCCTCCGAAAAGATTTGCTCTTGTTGCGCCGGCACTTGCTATATACCAGATGCCGCGCCATCTGCTCGGCAGAGGTGAACCGCTTTAGACAGAAAGGACATTGATACCCGTTTTTACCATTACCATTTGCTAATTTCATGCGCCTTTTTTAACTTTCACTATAAGAATTACTCATGTTGTCATATAAATGATATTTTGCTTTGAGGTGCATGTAAATTGTCTAATGCTAATAAAGTGGTTTGTGTTTGGTTCGGATAAGCGCGATGGAACGCATTAAAATCTATGCGTTGAGGCGTAATTGTTGTAGAATAAAGCATCAATGCGTCATGCTCCTATCACATTGATGTCTAATTTACTTATTGTCCAGTTATGTTATCTCATCAAGGGCGTGCGACGATATGGCAATCACAAACCAGCGCAGAGCAGAAGTTCGCATCGATAACCGGGTAAGGCTGCTGTCGGCAGTGTTGGCCGTCTCGCGTTGGCCAGAAGAGGAACAAGCGCGCAAGCCACACGGCACCCATGCCCACGCACGCGGCACACGCAAAGCGCTCGGCGACTATATGGAACACCCCGCGATCCGCACTCTGCAAACCCTGCTCGACAGAGGCGCTCCGCTGGAAGCTCTATATACCTACATCATGACCTTACCCTGGCCGGGCCTGGAATCTGCCCGACCTCCGGCCTGGGTGCCTGCCGGCTGGCATAAACAGCTCTGGCACCTTTACCAAGTCTCCAACCTCGCCGCGTGGTGGGAAGAAGAACAACACAGCTGGTCGGAGGCCCGCAGCACGGCAGAAAACGTACTAAAAGACATCGACTTCCACACCTTCCTCGAAACCTTTATCGGACCGGTACATCAAAAGCTCGCTTTTGTGCCGAACATCAGCTACCCCACCGATACCGAGATCGGAGTGCGCGTGCACGGGGAACTATGCTGCATCGTGCCGCCGCGCATCGCGTGGGGCGATAACCCACCCTGGCCCTTCGACGAAGACCCCGCCCACGTCTACCGCGCGGCCCTCACCCAATATGGCCGCCTGCTCGTCTTAGGCTACCTCAGCCAATACCCCGACGATGTAAAGAAAATCTCCTCACAGAAGCTGCCCATCAACGCACAATTTGCATCCAAGTACCCCACCTTCAATGAACGCTTCGTCGCACTGTTCATGGTCGGGGCGGTTGGGGTATTCCTAGAACAATCGCTGGGCGAGAGCGAAGCCAAAGCCTACGTTCTGATGCAGAAGAGAGTCGAGGGGCTAGAGGTGCTGCCGGGCATGGTGAGCGTGCTGCACCGCTACCTGGACGGACGCAAGGCCGGGCGCTGGCGCGAGCTGCGAGGATACCTGCCGCACTTCTCCAAACACTTGCGCGTCGCCAAGCGCGTCACTACACTATAAAATGGGTGATGCCACACGGCACTTTTAAAATCCCCATGATACACTCAATACATGGGAATCGGTAAACTTACACTGATGTTTTGATGGAGAACAAAAACATGACAAAGGTACCGATCGACACGTTCAAAGCCAAACCGGGGAAAATGCACGCATACCTGTTCCAAAACCCACACATCGGGCTGGCGCCCACCCTGTTCTATAGCATCACAATTCCCCTGGAACCATTCGAATTCAGCTCAGACTTTGAGTGGGAGGAACAACCTGTTCATACCGAATTTATTTTTGATTTCGTGCAACTTCCGGTAAAAGATTGGCGAGACCTTGACGGGAAGTCGTTTGAGCTTACACAAGACGATTCCGACGGGTCAATCTATCTGTATGCCCATAACCCCGTGACCATCCGATGGATTAAGTTCACACGCCTGGGCAAGACGACTCTACGCATCGACTGCGAGCTGGTTTGTAATTTTGTGTTCGAGATGGAGTTTGATGGCGCGGTGGTAGAGTTAACAACCGAGGTCGAGTTCGAGGGCTTGGTGATCGAGCGTGACATCGTTGAGGACGACCACATTGAGATCGATGGTATGCGTAAAGCCATCGGCAACCTCACCTCACTCGACGCATACCAAGCCGAACCGCAGATCAGCGCACACCATGTACGGCTTCTCCCGTTAGATCATTAGATCAACGAAGCTCACTGCGGTTCTTTGCCATAACAACGTAACTGCTTGAGATTAGAATCTCAGGCAAAAAGCAAGCCGTCGGCGCAGCCGACCTTGTCAGAGTCTCGCGCAATCCGAGGCCGAGGTCGGCGTGGCCAACAATTCTTGCTAAATATTTCTCGCCTCTTAAGTTAATGAACACAGACGATCTTTTAGATATAATCAAAAGTCGTCGGTCGGTGCGGCATTACCGCACCGACCCTGTGCCCGATGCACTGCTGCGACGGTTGCTGCTTGCCGCAACCTGGGCACCCTCGGCGCACAACCGCCAACCCTGGCGCTTTGTGGTTGTGCAGGTTCCCGCCACACGCCGCCGTCTTGCCGACGCGATGGCGGCGCGGTGGCGCGCCGACGCCGCCGAACCCGGACAAATCGAACGCGCCCGCGCCCGCCTACGCGCCGCACCGGTGCTGATCTTGCTGTGCATGACGATGGTTGACATGGACGTTTACCCAGATGCACGCCGTCAGCAGGCCGAACGCATCATGGCAGTGCAGAGCGTAGCGCTCGCCGGGCAAAACCTCCTCCTCATGGCCCACGCCGCCGGACTGGGTGCCTGCTGGCTATGCGCGCCGCTTTTCTGCCCTGATGTGGTACGCGCCACATTAGAGTTGCCGTCTGACTATGAACCGGTGGGGCTAATTACATTGGGCTATCCCTTAGAACCCAACGACTCTCAACCAAAGGATCGGTATACATTGGAGGCTTGTGTATTATGGCGGTAAGTGAAAATATTGTCGCGCTTGCCGGGGGTGTGGGGGGCGCGAAGCTCGCCCTGGGTCTATCAAATGCACTCCCTGCTGCGCAGGTAACGATTGTGGTCAACGTTGGCGATGACTTCGAACACCACGGGCTTTACGTCTGCACCGACCTAGACACCGTTATGTATACCCTCGCCGGCCTAGCCGACCCCCAAAAGGGTTGGGGCTTGGCCGGTGATACCCACACAGCGCTCGATATGCTGGCACGCTATGGCGCCGACCGCTGGTTCTATCTGGGCGACCGCGACCTTGCCACACACATACTGCGCACTGCGCGCCATCGCGCCGGCACCCGCCTAACCGAGATCACCCGCGCGCTATGCGATGCGTTAGACATCGCCCCGCGCATTCTGCCGGTGAGCGATGACCGGGTGGCAACCCTAATCGGCACAGCCGACAGCGGCGTGCTGAACTTTCAGGAATACTTTGTCCGCCGGCAATGGCAGCCAGAAGTGAAAGGCCTCCGCTACGAAGGCGCAGAAGACGCACGCCTCACCCCGGAAGTCGAAGCCGCGCTCGATGCCGCCGACCTCATAATGATCTGTCCATCTAACCCCTTGCTCTCCATCGACCCGATATTGGCGATCGACGGG
>CAZJBO010000175.1:0-6009 GCA_964544075.1 uncultured Anaerolineae bacterium | reverse complement strand
GGCTGCGCGGAGGGCCAATGTCGCCGTCGATTCGCGCGCACCGGCCATGCGTCGTGCGCGGATGCCGGTGCGCGTGCGAATCCATTCGTCCGATGTATCGATGAATCCGGCGAGGTCATCGTTGGTCAGCGTACGTTCCGGGACGGCCTTCCCCCAGCCGATGATGTGCGCATAGCGCGATATGGGCGCTGCTGTTTCAATTGCCATTTTCCCGGTACTTGCGGAAAACTACCACGGCGTTGTGTCCGCCGAAGCCGAACGAGTTGCTCATCACCACGTCTAAGTCTGCCTTCCGCCCCTCCAGAGGCACATAGTCGAGGTCACATTCAGGCAGGTCGGGGTTCTCGTGGTTGGCGGTTGGCGGGATGAACCCTTGCTCGATGGCCTTTATGCAGATAACCGCCTCGATTGAAGCTGCCGCGCCCATCATATGGCCGGTGACGCCTTTTGTCGAGCTGATGGGCATCTCGTATGCATAATCGCCAAAGACGGCTTTGATGGCGCGCGTCTCGCTGCGGTCGTTAAGCGGTGTGCTGGTGCCGTGTGCGTTGAGGTAGCTAACATCGGTTGGCTTGATGCCGGCGTCGCGCATCGCCTTGCGCATACATTCCTGTGCGCCCTCGCCGTTCTCCAGCGGTGCGGTGATGTGGAAGGCGTCGGATGTGGCCCCGTAGCCGATTATTTCGCAATAAATCTTAGCGCCGCGCGCTTTGGCGAATTCGAGTTCTTCCAAGATGAGCATCCCGGCGCCCTCTGATACCACAAAGCCGTCGCGGTCCCGGTCGAAGGGGCGCGATGCGTGCTTGGGGTCGTCGTTGCGGCGCGAGATGGCGTGCATGTTGTTGAAGCTGGCAACCGAGATGCGTGTCAAGGCGGCCTCGGTGCTCCCCGCGATCATCACGTCGGCGGCTCCGCGCCGGATCATCTCAAGCGCCTCGCCGATGGAGTTATTGCCGGTGGCGCAAGCTGTGGCAATCGACATGGTCGGGCCGCGCATCCCGTACATTATCGACACTCTGCCGGAGGGCGCGTCGGGGATGAGCATCGGGACCAGCAGGGGGCTGACCCGTCCGGGGCCTTTCTCGCGCTCGTCTTCTACCGCGTCAAGGATGGTATCCATGCCGGCCATACCGCAGCCGATGAGCACTCCGGCCATGTTTCGGTTCGATGCGTCCGCCTCGAACCCCGAATCTTCCATCGCTTGGCGCGCGGCCTCCACCGCGAGGTGGGTGATGCGGTCGGTACGGCGGGCATCGCGCCGGCCCAAGAGCTTGACCGGGTCGAAGTTGCGAACCTCGCCGCCAAAGCGGACACCGAGGTCAGATGCGTCAAATTTGGTGATGTAGTCGATGCCACTGATGGCGTTGGCGGCGCTGTGCCAGACCGATTCTACGTCGTTGCCGATACAGCTGATGGCACCCAGGCCGGTGACGACGACTCTTCTGCGTTCCACGAGTATGCCTCCCTTTACAGTCGAAAGCGGCTGCATGGGCTGAGCCGCTACTACAAGCCTATATTATGGTCAAGGATTATAACACCGGGATGCGCGGGAGGTCACGTTATTGGGAGAGGCGCAGCGCAGTACTTCGGAAGAAGAGTAGAGTCTAATAAAGGAGCGCGCCCCAGCTGTGTCGGGAGCACCGCATGGAGGGTGCGTTTTCCCTAAAACTGGCTTAGACTACGCCTATGCGCATGGGTCCACTTTAGAGGTTTGTCTATGTCCGGTTCGGTGTTCCAATCTATGCCCTCCGCACCCCATTCCAGACGGCACCCGCGCATCTGGCGGGCGCGCCGAGTGATGTCGCCCGTGCTGGCGCTGGGATTGCTGCTGCTTTGGCATCACGTCACAAGCGGCGATGATGCTGTGCCGGCATACATGCTGCCGCCGCCCGGCGCGGTTATCGAAACCTTCCGCGCGGTCTTGGCGGACGGCTCGCTGCTGCGCCACACCGTCGTGACACTGCACGCGGTGCTGGGCGGCTTGGCCTTAGGGCTAAGCGTGGCCGTGACGTTGGGTTACCTATTGGCGAAGTTCCCCTTTGTCGAGCACGTGCTTGCGCCCTACATCGTGGCTTTGCAAGCTGTCCCCATCGTCGCGATCGCACCGCTGCTCTTGATTTGGTTAGGGTCGGGCATTGCGAGCAAGATAGTCACCTGTGCGTTGATCGTCTTCTTCCCCATGTTGATAAACACCGTTGTTGGGGTGCGCCAAGTCGAGCCGGATTTACGCGACCTGATGCGTGCGCTGGGCGCCTCGCGCTGGCAGACCCTATGGCACCTGGAGCTGCCGGCGGCGCTGCCTGTGCTGATCGGCGGTCTCAAGATCAGCGCAACCCTTGCGGTGATCGGCGCAGTGGTTGGCGAGTTCGTCGGCGCGAGCGCGGGGTTAGGTTTCTTGGTGAGCGCCGCGCGCAGTGTGTTTAATACGCCGTTGGTATATGTGGCCGTCTTTACCCTCACGCTGCTGGCCCTGGTGCTCTATGGCCTGGTCGGGTTATTGGAGTGGTGGCTTTTGGCGTGGCAGCGTCGGCGCGGTCCCGGCGCCTTCGTGTAGTCGTTACGCGCTCTTTCTGGAGACATTGTCAGAGGAGGGGGGCGGCGTAGGGCGCTGCACCGTCAAAACTCCTGCACACGCAGTGTTTATGATATGCTTTCTGTGGTAGAATTTTTCGCGCCTTGCTTACCAAAAAGGAGTAAAACGAAAATGAAACTGTCTCGATTGATTCTCGTCACTCTGTTGGTTTTTGTGTTGTTCACAGCTAACCTGAGCACCTTCGCACAAGACGACGCCGACACCGACGCCGAAGAAATACCCGAACCGTGCAGCGCCGTCGAAATCCCGGATATGGCCGAGGCCGTAGATTTGTCCGACACCGAACTACGCCCGGTCACTATCTTGTTGGGCTACATCCCGAACGTGCAGTTTGCACCTTTATATGTGGCCGCCGAGAAAGGCTACTTTGCCGAAGCCGGTGTTGACGTGAGCTTTGAATATGGCGATGAAAGCATCGGGCTGGAGCGTATCGCAACCGAGGCCGATGACCTGCAGTTCGGCGTTATCAGCGGCGAGCAGGTGGTGATGGCGCGGGCGCATGATATGCCTGTGGTCTATGTGTTCGAGTGGTACCAGCGCTTCGCGGTAGGCGTGGTCGCGCCGGTTGAGCAAGGTATTGTCGAGCCGGAAGATATGGCAGGCCACGTGATCGGTATCCCCGGACGCTTCGGCGCAAGCTGGACCGGCTTCTCGGCACTACTCACGGCGGCGGAGCTGACCGAAGATGATCTTGATGGCATCGAGCCTATCGGCTTTGCGGCGACCGAGGCCGTCTGCGACGGCATAGTAGATGCGGCGGTAGTCTATATCAGCAACGAGCCGGAACAAATCCGCGCGGCGTGCAGCGAGGTAGACATCATCCCTGTCGCCGATTATGTCGATATCGTGGCGAACGGTTTGGTGACCAGCGAGCAGACATTGGCCGAAGAACCCGAACTGGTGCGCGGTATGGTGAGCGCTTTCGCACGCGGCCTTGCCGACACCATCGCCGACCCCGACGAAGCCTACACGCTCAGCCGCGCTTATGTTGAAGACTTGGCGGAAGATGATCCCTTGCAGCACAAGGTGCTCGAAAACTCGCTGCCGCTTTGGGATGCCGAATGGCTCGGCGAGACAACACCCGACTCGTGGACCTTTACTATGCAGACCCTCATCGACATGACGTTACTTGACGAGGCTGTCGATCTTTCGGGTGCCTGCACCAACGGCTTCTTGCCCGAACCTGAAGAGGAAGAAGAGGGATAACGATAGGATAGGTTCCCCCCATGCCGGCCACTTTGCGCGTCGATCACGTCAGCCACGCCTACCGCACCCCCACAGGCACTCTGCCCGTATTGCACGATATCGGCTTTCGGGTGGATGCGCACAGCTTGGTGTGCGTGGTGGGGCCGAGCGGGTGTGGCAAGAGCACCCTCTTGCGCATCTTGGCCGGTCTGCTCGGACCGTGTGAAGGCCGTGTGCTGCTGGATGGCCGTCCGGTGACCGGCCCATCGCGGCGCGTGGGGATGGTGTTCCAGCAGGCAAACCTGATGCCCTGGCGCACGGTGGAGCGCAACTTGACGCTCCCCCTGGAGCTAGCCCACGTCTCGCGCGCCGCGCGCCGCGCGCGCGCTGCCGAGCTAATCCGGCTGGTTGGGTTGGAGGGGTTCGCATCCGCATACCCGGCGGAGCTTTCCGGAGGGATGGCGCAGCGTGTGGCGATCGCCCGCGCCTTGATCTATCGGCCTGAAGTGCTATTGCTAGACGAGCCGTTCGGCGCGCTCGATGCGATGACGCGCGAGCGGCTCGGTATAGAGCTGCTGCGCATCTGGCACGCTGCCGAGAGCGCGGTCCTTATGGTCACACACAGCATCCCCGAAGCGATCTTGCTGGCCGACCGCGTGATTGTGCTCAGCGGTCGGCCCGGAGAGATCGTGCTTAACCTAGATGTGCCGCTGCCGCGCCCACGCGCGCTCAACGTGCTTCACAGCACTGCGTTTGGCCGGTTGGCGGCGCAGGTGCGGGCGGCACTCACGGGTTGATTACTGTATTGTAAACGGCAAGGTCTGCACCCATGTGCCGCCCACGTATATGTCTACCTGGCCCTGTCCCGTGCCCCAGGGTACCCCGATGGCTTCCCAATCCAGCCCCAGCACTTGGACGTTGTTGGCAGGAATGCTTGCGTTCTGTTCGGAGCTGCGCCCGTCGGGGAGCGTGAAGACGGCGGTCACGTCAACCGCCTGCGTCGCTTCGATCACGAGATTGATGTCATCGTCGGTGGTGAAGACCGTGGTGGGGGTTAGCTCGGCGGCGCTCACGCCGTCGCCGGACGCGAGGTAGATGCCGCTGTTGCTGCTGCCCCCGCCACCGCTGCCGATGGTGTACGGCAGGGTCTGGACCAGCTGACCGCCTACGTATATCTCGACCTTGCCCTCACCTTCTGTCCAGGGTGTGCCGACGGCTTCCCAGTCCAGCCCCAGCACCCGGTTCGCACCGGCAGAGATGCTTGTGCTTAGCTCGGAAGTGCGCCCGTCGGGGAGCGTGAACAACGCGGTCACCTCGACCGTTTGTGCTGCCGCCACCACGACATTGATGTCGTCGTCGGTGGTGAAGACCGTGGTGGGGGTTAGCTCGTTGGCGCTCACGCCATCGCCGGACGCGAGGTAAGCATCGCTCAGGGCCGTGCTGCCGACGTTGCCCCAACCGCCGCTGCCGATGGTATATGTGAGCGTCTGGATCAGCTGGCCGCCGATGTAAATCTCGATTTTGCCTTCGCCTTCTATCCAGGGTACGCCGAATACTTCCCAATCTAGCCCCAGCACGTAGCTCGCGCCGGCGGAGATACTCGCGTTCTGTTCAGAGCTGCGCCCGTCGGGGAGCGTGAAGACGGCGGTCACGTCAATCGCCTGCGTCGCTTCGATCACGAGATTGATGTCATCGTCGGTGGTGAAGACCGTGGTGGGGGTTAGCTCGGCGGCGCTCACGCCGTCGCCGGACGCGAGGTAGATGCCGCTGTTGCTGCTGCCCCCGCCACCGCTGCCGATGGTGTACGGCAGGGTCTGGACCAGCTGACCGCCTACGTATATCTCGACCTTGCCCTCACCTTCTGTCCAGGGTGTGCCGACGGCTTCCCAGTCCAGCCCCAGCACTTGGCTAGCACCGGCAGAGATGCTTGCGCTCTGTTCGGAGCTGCGCCCGTCGGGGAGCGTGAAGACGGCGGTCACGTCAACCGCCTGCGTCGCTTCGATCACGAGATTGATGTCATCGTCGGTGGTGAAGACCGTGGTGGGGGTTAGCTCGGCGGCGCTCACGCCGTCGCCGGACGCGAGGTAGATGCCGCTGTTGCTGCTGCCCCCGCCACCGCTGCCGATGGTGTACGGCAGGGTCTGGACCAGCTGACCGCCTACGTATATCTCGACCTTGCCCTCACCTTCTGTCCAGGGTGTGCCGACGGCTTCCCAGTCCAGCCCCAGCAC
>CAZJBO010000174.1:0-6011 GCA_964544075.1 uncultured Anaerolineae bacterium | reverse complement strand
CCGTTGCTGGGCTTGATGTCACGGTGGATGACACCCTTTTTGTGGGCATAGCCGACCGCTGCGGCGATCTGGTGGAACAGGCGTGCGGCTTCGTGTATATTGAGCGGCTCGTTCAAGAGGCAAGACTTGAGGTTGCCGGTGGGCACGTAGGGCATTACCAGGTAGGCTACACCCTTTTCTTGACCGTAGTCGAACACCGAGAGGATGTTGATATGTTGCAGGCTTGCCACGATCTTAGCTTCGCGTTCGAAGCGGAGGACGAAGCGGGGGTCTTCGGCCATGTCTTCCGGCAGGACCTTGACCGCCACGTCACGGTCGGTTGCCTCGTGGTAGGCTTTGTAGACGGTTGCCATACCGCCGCGTCCGACTTTTTCGATGATATGATAAGGGCCGAGGAATTCTCCAATGAGATTGGACATTTGTTTTTCTCTGAAAGCGATACGGTTATTCCCGTTTTTATATCACAAAAACGCAAGCAGTGCTACGCACCTGGGTGCACCACATTTTCGGGGCACGTCTGATGTCGCAACATCGCGCAGCAGGCTGCGCGTCGGCTGAGGTCGGCGCGGCATTTATTTTGTTGGGAACCTCACAGAAGCGGGCGAGGTTAAGTGACCGCACAGTCTTAGGCGAGCCATCACCTCCCCCTTCAAGGATGATACCACATCTGGTGGCTGTTTAGGGTTTTTTGGGTAACAGTATTTGTTTATATAGGGCGCTCCGGGTGCGTCTGGGACGATGTGCTGTCCTTAGTCTGTGGTTTTAGGCTGTGGTGCTATTACTTCCTATGGAGTGCAATGTGCTGGGTTTCAGGCCAATAGGCTATAATAGAGTATGCTGGGAGGGTTCATTATACACGAAAGAGCAAACACAACATGACCCAAAAAGTTGACCTTATCGTATATAACGTCGGGCAGCTTTGTACTATGCCAACCCACAAGGGTGGTCCACAGCGTGGTGCTGCTCTCGGTGACCTCGGCTTGATTGTGGATGGTGCGCTTGCCATCCACGAAGGGAAGATCGTCGGGGTGGGTAAGAGCAACCTTGTGCAGGCAGCCTATACCGGCAAGACCGAGATCAACGCGGGGGGTAAACTCGTCACGCCTGGCTTGGTGGACCCACATACACACTTTCTCTGGGCCGGCGACCGTGCCGATGAGTTTGAACAAAGGCTGCAAGGTGCGACTTATCAAGAGATAATGGCTGCCGGTGGAGGTATCAACCGCACGGTACAGGCGACCCGCGCGGCTTCGCTCCAAGATTTGGCGGAGATAGGTCGGGCACGGCTTGACCTGATGCTTGCCCACGGTACAACTACGGTCGAGGGCAAGAGTGGGTATGGCTTGGATACCAGAACCGAGCTGCGTATGCTCAACGCGATGGTCTTGCTCGATTCGACGCACGCGGTAGACGTGGTGCCGACCTTCTTGGGCGCACACGCAGTCCCGCCGGAGTTCGATGGGCACACCGACGCTTATGTTGATGTGATTGTCAAAGAGATGATACCCGCCGTGCAGTTCTGGCAGGCCACCAATTGGTCCGACATACTCTTTTGCGACGTGTTCTGCGAAGACGGAGCCTTCGACCTTGCGCAGACGCGCCGGGTGCTCGATGCCGCCGCCGCCGCGAGTATGGCCTTAAAGGTCCATGCGGACGAGTTCGCGAACCTGGGCGCGGTGGGTTTGGGCGTCGAGCTTGGCGCAACATCGGTTGACCATATCGTCAAGACATCCGACGCCGAGATCGAAGCGTTGGGCAAGTCGGATACGGTCGCCGTATCGCTGCCGCCGACCCCCTTCGGGTTGGCGCACAGTGCTTACACACCCGCCGACAAGTTCCTCGACGCCGGCGCTGCGCTCGCCATCGCCACCGACTGTAACCCCGGCACGGCTTGGTGTGAGAATATGCAGTTTGCCCTGGCGCTGAGCACGCGCTATCTGGGCCTCTCGCAAGGGCAAGCGCTCGCAGCGGCGACGGTTAACGCGGCCTTCGCCATCGGGCGCGGTGACCGCGTCGGCAGCTTGGAGATCGGCAAGCTGGGCGACGTATTGGTCTGGCAGGTAGATGATTACCGACAGCTTGGATACCGCTTTGGGGTTAACCTGGTCAAGCATGTGGTCAAGCGTGGGCAGCTTATTAGGATATAGGGCAGAGAGCTTATGCGTTATATTGATCTGAGACGATATTGCCGTTCGCTCGTGTATCTTGTTTTGGCCGCCGCCGTGCTCGGCACAGCGGCGGGTCATGCTATGGCCTTCCCCGACAGCCCGGTTGATACCGGCACCCCCGCGCCCGGCTGCGGCACGTCGAGCGGACGCTTGAGCGCGCTGCACTGTCAATATGCCGGTCTCCCCCCTCTGGAGATGCGCGCGGCCAATGTCGCTGCCGCAGCGGGCCATGCCGTACCGGTAGAGCAGCTGCCGACCAATTTGGGCATCTTCGGCACGTATGACTATTGGCGCTTGGTCGATGGCCCGGTCCCGGTCTACGATGCGCCGAACGGTAACCAGATCAGTTCAATTGACCAGGGCTTCAACTTCATGACGGTGCTCTCGTGGGAAGGCGAAGACTGGGCGCAGATCAATCAAGGGCAGTGGGTGAACGCAGAGCATCTTGAACCGGCCAACGTCTCGCGTTTTTCCGGGATATTAACGCCGGCCCATCCCGAACGCCTGTTTGGTTGGATGTTGCTCGATACCCAACCCAGCGCATCACCCGGCGGCCCACGTGACCCGGATGCGCCATACCTTTTGCGCTATACGTTGGTTACGGTGTATGCAACGGTTCGTCTCAATGGTTGGGACTGGTATCTCATCGGGCCGGACCGGTGGGTCGAGCAGCGGCGGGTGGCGCTTGTGCGTCCGGTCGCACCGCCGGAGGATGTGCAGGGGCGGTGGGTTGCGGTAGACCTCTACGAACAAACCGCTACTGCTTATGAGGACGACCGCATGATCTTTGCCACCCTGATTTCGAGCGGGCTTCCCGACTGGCCCACGCGCGAGGGCTTGTTCGAGGTGTGGTCGCGGATCGAGAACGGCAAGATGTCGGGCGCTGAGGGCGAGGCGGATTTTTATTATCTCGAAAGCGTGCCCTGGACTTTGTACTTCGACGAAGACCGCAGCTTGCACGGTACTTATTGGCATGATGGTTTTGGCTATCGCCATAGCCACGGTTGTGTGAATCTCTCGATCACCGACGCGGCATGGTTCTTTGCCTGGACCGGAGAGCATACCTGGGTGTATGTGTACAGCAGCGGGCAATACGTAGAGGGCTGAACGGCCAAGCGTGACGACGGGCAGGGGATAACACATCTTCTCCTGCCCTTATGCGTTGGCCGGGCTGATTGTCGGCTTATACCTCGTTCACTACTGCGAAGACCATCGGGCGGCGGCGGGTGGATTGGTAGATCATCTTGCCGACCGCGTTTTGTAGGGCTTTCTCCCGTTCGTATGGGGGCATGGCTTCGCCTTCGACTACTTGGATGACGGTCTGCTTGATCTCTTCCACTAGGTCGGCAGCTTCGCGCATGAATACAAACCCGCGCGAGATCACCCCCGGCTCATCCCACATCTCCCCGGTTTCCTGATCTATATTCACCATCACCAGCAAGAACCCGTCGCGGCCCAGCGCCTCGCGGTCTCGCATCACAGCCGGTCCCACATCTCCGACCGTGGCGCCATCTACAAACACATAGCCGCCCGGCACCCGTTCGCCGATGTTCATGCTTTCTGTGTCGAATTCTAATACCGTGCCGTTCTCAACTATGGCGATGTTCTCCGGCGGGATGCCGAGCTGTTCGGCCATGTGTGCGTGCTGGTGGAGGTGGCGCAGTTCCCCGTGGATGGGCACGAAGAACTTGGGGCGCACCAGGTTGATGAGCAGCTTTTGCTCTTCCTGCTTGGCGTGTCCGGAGACGTGCACCGAGGCGATCGGGTCGTAGATCACGTTCGCGCCGCGCTGGAACAGGCGGTTGATGATGCGGTGGATCATCTCTTCGTTGCCGGGGATGGGGTGGGCCGACATGATGATGGTGTCGCCCTTCTCTACCTCCAGGTGGGCGTGTCGCCCGACCGCAAGCCGCCCCAGCACCGCGCTCGGCTCGCCCTGGGTGCCGGTCGCCATGATGACGACTTGTTCGGGCGGCAGATGGGCGACCCGGTCTAGGTTGATGAGCAGATCGTCGGGGATGTTGAGGTAGCCCAACTGTCGAGCTATGCGCGTATATTCGTTCATGGTATAGCCGGCGATCGCCAGCTTGCGTCCATAGTGTTGCGTGACATTGGCGACCTGCTGTACGCGCGAGAGCAGCGATGCGAAGGTCGCTACGATGATGCGTCCCTTTGCTGCGCCGAACACCTTGTCCAGCGCTTCGGTTACCACCATCTCGGAGGGTGTCCAGCCGGGCTGGTCGGCGTTGGTGCTGTCGGAGAGCAGGGCCAGTACGCCGCGCTTCGAGAACTCGGCGAGCTTGGCGAAGTCGGGCGGCCAGCCATCTACCGGTGTGTGGTCGAACTTGAAGTCGCCCGAATGTACTACCAAGCCGGCGGGGGTAGTGATGCCCAGACCGATACCATCGGGGATGCTGTGGCAGACGTGGAAGGTTTCGATCTTAAAGATGCCGATGTTGAAGACATCGCCGGCCTCGATGGTGTGGAAGGTCACATCGTCGAGCAGGCGGCGGCGTTTGAGCTTGGGTTCTATCATGCCGCGCGTTAGGCGGGTGGCATAGATCGGTGCGTTGATCGCCTCTACGACGTGCGAGATCGCGCCGATGTGGTCTTCATGGCCATGCGTGATGATGATGGCCTTCACCGTATCGGCCTTTGCGCGGATGTAGTCGAAGTCGGGGATGATGTAATCGATGCCCGGCATATCGCCTTCTGGGAACATGATCCCGGTATCGATGATGATTGCCTCATCGCCATACTCGAAGACCATCATGTTCTTGCCGATCTCGCCCAGACCTCCGAGCGGGATAATTTTTAACTTATCAGACATTTTTTCTCCTCTTAATAGAGTATTTGCTAAAAGCAACATGCGCGTTTATGCGGAATGTTGCATTTATATGTATATTGTAGTATCTATTCGCCTGGGGCTTTGAGCCTTCGGCATTTCCTTCGGTCACCAGACCCTTTTAGGCCCCTGTTCCCTTTAAGCGCGGCAAAGCCGCGCAAATGCAGGTCCAGGACTGCTAAGTCCTTCGAAGACTCCGCGTAGGCGGAGGTGTGGGGGGGCAAAGCCCCCACAGAGAGCAGGTGAATAGATACATATTGCAGGGCTTGGGGCTAATAGGCGGGGCCGTAACCGTTACCAGCCGTGTTCTAAGCGTGTGATGAGGCGTTCGGGTAAGTCGTGGCTCTTCATGCGTGCCTGCACTTCTGTGATGTCATATTTCACCCGTCGATGTTCCCACACGTTGTGATCGACATCCACAATCGCGTAAGCTGCCAGCGGATTCGAATCGCGGGGTTGGCCTACACTGCCGGGGTTGATGATCTGGCGTATACCGTTCATCGCGTATGGTTGTTCATAGTCCGGCGGGAGGGCTTCGCAATCTCCCCGTTTGGATGTCTGTTGGAAGATGACCGGCAGGTGGGTGTGCCCGACCAGACAGTATGGGGTTTCGAAGTGGGGGAAGTTTAGCGCCGCGATCAACGGGTCTAGGATGTACTCCCATATTGGCTCACGGGGGCTGCCGTGCGTCAACGTATACTCACCTATCACAAATGTTGTCGGCAAAGCATCAAGGTATGCCAGGCTTTCAGAGGAAAGCTGTGCGCGGGTCCAGCTCACGACGCGGCGCGCATCGGCGTTGAAGGTGCTGATATCGAGCCGTCCCAATGCGGCCCAGTCGTGGTTGCCGGAAAGACTCAGGTGCGGCAAGCTGCGCAGCAGTTCTACACACTCGTTTGGGTCTGGCCCATAGCCCACGACATCGCCCAGGCACCAGGCAAAGTCATAATCGTTGGCGGCATCGTCCAATACGGCCTGAAAAGCTGTAAGGTTCGCGT
>CAZJBO010000173.1:0-6049 GCA_964544075.1 uncultured Anaerolineae bacterium | reverse complement strand
CCTTCCATGCGATATTGTGTAGGAGTTCGCGGTCTGAAGTAGAAGCGAACAAAACGCTTAATGTTTTCCGGAGTTTGCTCAACGATCTCTGAACTGGCGCTATCAATAGCAATCGAATCTTCGATACGGCCTCTGCAATATATTGTCCCCTCTCTCAAAATCTTGAAGGCGTTTTTGATGTCTGTGAAGTGGAAGACATAATCGGGCCACCACGAGCATTCTTTCTGCCGAATCCAACTTTCACTTTTTAACTGTTGGAGGAACCCTTTAATTTCAATCCCGTCTGGTTTGCTCGCATCGCATGACATGTGAACATCCTTCACGTCAACTCAAACAGTGGCATTTGTTCTCTATCAGAAGGTGGTGATACGACAAGCCCTGGAACGTACTGCAATCCAACGAGATGCCTTCCTGTCATCTCAGCAAGCCTTGCGACTTTGATATAAGGCAATTCTGCAAAAAGAGGGAGGATATAAGAAAGGTTTTTATTTATACCAGGTGCGATCTTGCGTGTGGAAAAACCATAATCACGCAATTGCTGCCAGAAATTGCGTAGGGTCTCCTTTTCAACCTTGTAGATGTGTCCGGCTGAAACAATCCTAATACCTTCATCTAATAGCATCTCTATAGTAAATTCATTGTTTCCATGAAGAGTCCTGAAAGTCTTTCGTTTAACAAGCACTGCTTGTATATCATCCCATACCTCAGAAAATGATAAAGCACGTGGCTGGTTACGTAACCATTGGCGAAACTTTTTGGGTTCGGTGTGTTCTGGCTGATAGGGATCATTTCGATCAGCATAAATGAAGATGTCAATAGGAAGGTCTTTGAGATACTGTTCCATTAAGGGCCGAACTTGAGTATCAAAATCTAGCTCGCCATTACCACATCCCAAAGCAGGGAAGGCTATGCTGTGGATGCTAAGGTCATTATACGCTTGCTGGAATTTTTTTAGTCCGGCTTCTATATACTCTGGACGAGAAGGACTACGCCAATGTTTCTTGGTAGGGAAGTTCAACACCCACTTGTTTGGGCTTTTCCACAGCCATAATTGACCAACGTGAAACATGTTGTGTTCGCACAATCTCTGATAACTTCTGAACATATCAGGATAAATGCGTTTAAACTCAAGCGCGATACCTTTTCCCATGACGCCAACTGTATTCACCGTATTGACCAATACCTGCGCTGGTGAATGGAACAAATCGCCGGTCACGTAAGTAATCATGATCTCAATCTCCCTGAGTACTCTCTACCCTATTCTACATTACAGAACATATGTCCGACAACCTTTCCCCTTTCCGTTCAGGTTTTACTTTCCTTCCAAATACCCCAGCAGCAGCGCGACCGCCGCATCTGCCGAAGCTGCCTTATTGCCGGCCCGGTCGTGCGGCCACACATGCCGAATGCACTGCTCTCTTTCAGGTGCTACGAGCGCGACGTAGGTCAACCCTACCGGCTTTCCCGGAATGCCGCCGCCCGGTCCTGCTATACCGGTCACCGCCAGCCCTACATCCGAATGCAACAAACGCCGCACACAGTGTGCCATCTCTAGAGCCACCGGCTCGCTTACTGCACCAAACGTGCAAAGCGTATCATGGCGCACACCGAGCACACGCTCTTGTACATCATACGCATATGCCACCACCCCGCCCCTAAAATATGCCGAACTGCCCGGTATGTCGGTAATGCGGTGACCGATCAAACCGCCCGTACACGACTCGGCCAGGGCTAACGTGAGACCATGCGCTGCAAGCAAGGCGCCCATTCGTGCCGTAAGGGAGGAAGGTTCGTCACACATCACCTACGCCTCCGCCGCTCCATTGTACGTGCGTATCGGGCGGATAAAGGTCCAATAGACACTGCTCGCCACCGCCGCGATGGAGATCAACACCCAAAAGATCGCCCAAAACTGGGCCGGAAGGTGTGTCAGGTTTGCCATCGCGCGCGCATCGTTGGGAATGCCATCCAATGTTGCATCCAGGCTGCCCAACAACCACCAGATGTCCATCACGGCGTTGGAAGCTACCATCATCGCGAGAAGGTTCAAGACAAAGGCGTTCAACCATTTGCTGCCCTTCGCTGCCAACAGCAAAAATACACACAAAACTGCCGCGCCGATCAAACGGGTTGTCCAGCCGCCGGGCCTTGCCAGAAGCAGCGGTGTGCCGCCACATAAAACCCCCAGCAGCGCCGTCAACGCACGCGGGTCTTTGAGCCGGTTCGCAAGCATGAGCAGCACCGCTCCGAACAAAGCTGCACCGAGATAGCCGGCTTGGATGATGACAAAACGCATCCCGCCCGCAGTCCAGGCCAAGCCCGCACCGGTCCACATCACATCCAATGATTGGAAGCTGCCGCCCGTTAGCGCCGCCGCCGCACCGTGCCCCATCTCGTGGACCAACGTCACGAAGAGGCGGAACGGATACACCAACACCCTCAAACGCGGCTCATGCAAAAGATCGGGCAGCTGCCATAGCAAAATCGTCAGGACCAGTGCGCCCCCCACAATCAACGCGCCTCGGTAAGATCGTCGCTCTCGTATCCTGGGTTCTATGCCTGTGCCCATAACGCCACCTTTCATGCGGGATGTGTCCCCAGGGACACCGCGCTGTTTCGACAAATAGTGCTGTGCTATACTACCATTAAGTGACATTGTAGCCATAATGCCCAATATTGAGTGCGAAAGCCATGAACACATTAAAGAATCGCTTGACGCCCCGCCTGCTAAACATCATCTCCCACATAGAGACCGAATCGGCGCGGCAGGGACACTATTATCTGGGGGTTGAGCATCTCTTTATGGCACTCACCCGCATCGAAAACGGCGTAACGGCGAACGCGCTCACCGAAATGGGGCTATCACCGCGTTTTATCCGCCATTCGGTACGGGCCGCCGCCGGCCCCGGTGATAGCCGCCGACACTGGCCGGGCTTCCGCACCACACCGCGTTATAAAGTTATCATCCAATATGCGCAGAAGCTCGCCGACGCGCGGGGCAAGCGGCGTATCGGCGAACAAGACCTTTTGCTGGCGATCTTGTCAGAAAAAGAAAACATCGCCGCGCGCGTGTTGGTTGATCTTGGCGTCGATCTAGAACGTCTAAAGGCCAGCGCTGCCGGTTTGCAAGATACGCAAGGTGCCACCTACCCACCTATCCCCATTAGTGGAGCAGAACTCCCGCCCGAACACGTGCGTGTGCTCAGCCAAATGTTCAACGCCTATACTCGGCTCACCGTAGTGCATACCTTCGAAGGTTTCAGCGGCGCAAGCGTGCTGCTCATCCGTCCCACCAAGCCCGACGGACGCGACGATGCCGATGTCATTGTCAAGCTAGACCACGCCCGCGTCATCTGGTATGAGAAGCTGCGCTATGATAGCTATGTCAAATCGACCCTGCCGCCGGTCACTGCACGCATCACCGATCCGCCCGTTGTGCTCGACAAGCCGGATATCGGCGGTCTGAAGTACACCTTCGTCGGGCAGCGCGACGCCGCACAGACGCAGACCCTCTATGACTATGTACAGCGGCACGGTCCTGCCGCGCTGGGCCGCATCATCAAGGAGCGCGTCCACGCCACCTTCGGCCAGGGATGGTGGCGACAACGCCAGCCTTACGGGTTTGCGTTGTGGCAAGAATACGAGCACGTGTTACCGCCCGCCCTGGTGGTCGAACTCGAAGGGGATCAGAGCCAAGCAAAGGGCCACAAGCTGCAGCCACGTGGCAAGTGGAGCCGCGCAAACTCCATCAACGTCGGTGATATGGTAACGCTCGACAACTTCACCATCGACCGTGTTTATCCCGAACGGCAAGAGCTTAAGCTGATAGCCGGTGCGAGCGCTTCGGCTGCCGACCGCGCTAACAAAGTTATGGTGCGTGGCGATGCCGCCGGACGTGCCGTGCAAGGCGACCGCGCACGCCGTCTGGTGGGGCGTGTGATCCAGACGCGCCGAGGCATTCTGCACGAACAGGCCCAAGCTATCTTCCCCGACCTCGACCTCGGACAGACGCACATTACAGTTCTGCCCGACCTCAGCTTGCCTAACCCGCTGGTTTTCTACGCACAACTGCTCCAGGCAAGGGTAGATGGCACACTCTCTACCATCCACGGTGACCTGCACTTGGGTAACATCTTAGTTGACCCGGACGAACGCAGTTGGTTGATCGATTTCAGGTGGACGCGCGATGGGCACACCCTCTTCGATTGGGCAGTTCTGGAGGTTTCCATCTTGGCCGATGTAATCGCCCCGCTGGTGAAGGGCAATATACAGAGGGTCATAACCGCGCTGCTGGCACTAAACGAACAAGCCGCCCTGCCCACCGACCCCGGCGCATTCGCCCAGTCTTTTGAGGCGCTGCGTACGGTGCGCGAGATTGTGCAGCGTTGCCTGTTCGACCCGCGCAACCGGGGTGAATATTTCGCCGGGCTTGCCATGTGCGCACTGCGCGCGATCACATGGGGCGATACAACCACGTCGGAGGCAAAAGAGCTGCTTTTCTGGGTGGCGGCGTTGGCGACCTCAGAAGCACAGCGGCTGCTGACCACCAAGAGAGCGCAAGATATCACGGAAGGCTTCACGGGCGGCATTCTCGATACCAACCGCCAGCGCATCTGACAAGCGGGCGGCTTTTAGCCCAACGGCTCTAAGGGTTCCGGTATGTTGCCGAAGACCACCGCCGGACCGCCGCTCGGCGCGGCCCAGCGCACCGCGTTTACGATGACTTGCAGCACTTCGGCTTGATGAAAGATCGGGTAGGTCTCGTGGCCGGGGCGGAAGTAGAATATCTTGCCACGCCCACGCGCATAGCAACAGCCGCTCCGAAAGACCTCCCCACCGGCAAACCAGCTGACAAAGACCAGGGTGTCGGGCGCGGGGATGTCGAAATGCTCGCCGTACATTTCGGCGTGTGGAATCTCGATATATGGGCCGATGCCCGCAGCGATGGGGTGCTCTGGGGCGACTACCCACAAGCGTTCCTTCTCGCCGACCTCACGCCACTTGAGGTTGCACGACGTCCCCATGAGTGCTTTGAATATCTTCGAGAAGTGCCCGGAGTGCAGCACGACCAAGCCCATACCGTCTTCGAGCACACGCCGACGGACGCGCGCCACGATCGCATCTTCGACCTCTTCGTGCGCCGCGTGACCCCACCAGATCAAGACGTCGGTGTCGTCGAGCAGCGCTTCGGTGAGGCCGTGTTCCGGTTGGTCGAGGGTGGCGGTGGCTGTGATGAAGCCTTGCGTGCGCAGATGCCCGGCGATGGCCTCGTGCATCCCGTCAGGGTAGAGCTTCTTGACTGCTTCGTTGGTTTTCTCGTGGCGGAATTCGTTCCATACGGTAACGTGCGGCGCATTGTTCATGATCTGGCCCCCTCCCGTATGCATCCTAAACACACTCCACAGGCGCGCCGCCTTGCGCAGACGACGCCTTGATCGCATCCCACAGGCGCGCCATCCGCAAGCCCACTTCCGGTGGCGATGGGTTGTCCATCTGACCGGCACGCACGGCCAGGAACTGTGCCCACGCGCCCCGTGATGTGGGCACCTCGATAGGTGTCATCTCTTCCGCGCCGCCGGCTTGGAATGCAAGCCGGCGCCCCCATACACCGGTGCGTAAGACACCCTCGGTGCCGAAGACCAACACGTCGGAGGCGCAGACCTCGATGGTTTGGCCGCAGCCGTGCATGGTGACCAGCGCGCCGGAGGCAAGCCTGCCTATCACTACACCGAGTAAATCTACCGGCGTATCGCGGTTATCCAGCCAAGCGGCAAGCTCGACAAAGTCTTCGCCGACCAGATCGGCGACGGTGTTAAGCATGTGTGCGCCGGTATCGAACATAAAGCCCCCGCCGGAGAGTTCGGGCTGCTGTCGCCATGTGCCGCCGTTGACCGCCTCCCAGCCTTGCCACACTGTCGCGCTGACGCCGAGCAACGTGCCCAGCTCGCCCGCGCGCAGCATCGCGGCGGCCTTACGTATCTCCGGTGAGAGGCTGCCGTTGAAGGCTACCACCAACAGCTTGCCGGTGCGGTCACGGGTGGCGATGAGG
>CAZJBO010000172.1:0-6077 GCA_964544075.1 uncultured Anaerolineae bacterium | reverse complement strand
CCGGCGCTGTTGCTGTGTTGGCGCGCTGTGGCCTCGTCCCAGCCGAGCGCGCGGTAATCGCTGCGCCGCCACGGTTCGTCGGTGGCGGGGTCGGGCCAGGGGAGCGCTGTAAAGGTCTCCCAGGCTGCGATGCGTTTCTCGGTCATCCATACCGGCTCGCCCTTCGCGTGGCTGAGCGCCTCGACGTCTGCGCGTGTGTAGGGCAGCGTGGGTGTTTGTCGTTTTGCCTTGCGTACTACTTTAGCCAATGCAATTCTCCTACCCTACCCAATCGACCCTTCCATCTGGAGGGCCACCAGGCGGTTAAGCTCGATGGCATATTCCATCGGCAGTTCCTTTACAAACGGTTCGATAAAGCCGCTGACGATCATCAGGTTTGCCTGGTCTTCGGAAAGCCCCCGGCTCTGCAGATAGAAGAGCTGCTCTTCGCTGACCTTCGTCACGCTGGCTTCGTGGCCTACGGTTACGTCGTCGTCGTCAATCTCGATGTAGGGGTAAGTATCGGAGCGGCTGTGTTCGTGGAGCAGGAGCGCGTCGCAGACTACGTGGCTGCGGCTGTTGTGGGCGCCCTCGGCGATGTGGAGCAGGCCTCGGTAGCTAGAGCGTCCGCTCTCCATGCTGATTGACTTGCTTATGATCTGGCTGGTGGTGTTCGGCGCCAGGTGGACGGCTTTTGCCCCGGCGTCTTGGTTTTGGCCGTCGCGGGCAAAGGCGATAGAAAGCACTTCGCCGTGCGCGCCTTCTTCTAGCAAGAAGACTGCCGGATACTTCATGGTGAGCTTGGAGCCGATATTGCCATCGACCCAGGCCATCTTGCCGTTGCGGTAGACGTGGGCGCGTTGTGTGACGAGGTTGTAGATGTTGTTCGACCAGTTCTGGATGGTGGTATAGCGACAGTCTCCGCCGGCTTTCACTATGACCTCGATGACGCCGGAGTGCAGGCTGGCGGTGCTGTAGATGGGTGCGGTGCACCCTTCGACATAGTGTACCGATGCGCCCTCATCGACGATGATAAGCGAGCGCTCGAACTGGCCCATGTTGGCGGTGTTGATGCGGAAGTAGGCTTGCAGCGGCATCTCGACGTGCACGCCCGGCGGCACGTAGACGAAGGACCCGCCGCTCCACACGGCGGTGTTGAGCGCTGCGAGCTTGTTATCTTTATGGGGCACGACCGTGCCGAAGTACTCGCGCACGATGTCGGGGTGCGTGCGCAGCCCCTCGTCCATGCTGAGGAAGATCACGCCCTGCTTTTCGAGGTCTTCGCGTATCTTATGGTATATCATCTCCGATTCGTACTGGGCGCCTACGCCGGAGAGGAACTTTTGCTCGGCTTCGGGTATCCCCAGCTTGTCGAAGGTGTCCTTGATCTCGTCGGGTATCTCGTCCCAACTGCGCCCCTCTTCATCGGTGGCGCGCACGAAGTAATACATGTCGTCGAAGTCAAGTTCGCTCAGGTCTGCGCCCCAGCGCGGCATAGGGAGGCGTATGAAGTGTTCATAGGCTTGCAGCCGCCGTTGGAGCATCCAGTCCGGCTCGCCCTTCATCAGCGAGATTTGCTCGACGATCGCGCGGTCTAGCCCCTTGCGGCTCTTGAAGACATAGTTTTCGGGCGTCTTGAACCCGTATTTTTCTTCGTAGCGGTCTTGAAGTGAGAGAAGCTCGGCTTCTTCAGACATGCACTTGCTCCCTTAAGCTCTACCGTTGCCACTGCTGCCATACTTGGCGTCATAGGGTGCATAGCCGGTCTCTTCGAGCTGTGCTGCCATCTCCGGCCCGCCCGATTCGACGATGCGCCCGCCGTACATCACGTGGACGAACTGTGGCTTGATGTAGTTGAGGATACGTTGGTAGTGTGTAATCACCAGCGCGCCCATGTTTGGCCCTGCCAGCTTGTTCACGCCCTCCGAGACAATGCGCAGTGCGTCAATATCCAGCCCTGAGTCGGTCTCGTCTAGGATGGCGATCTTTGGCTCTAGCACGGCCATCTGTAGCACCTCGGCGCGCTTCTTCTCGCCGCCGGAGAAGCCATCGTTGAGGTAACGTCCGGCGAAGCCGGTATCCATCTTCAGGTCGCGCATCCTCTCGATCAGCAGTTTGCGGAACTTGGGGATTGAGATACCTCGGTCGGCAGGGTCGGCAGCCTTGCGGCGTGCGTTCAGCGCCGTGCGCAAGAAGTTGGCTACGCTCACGCCGGGGATCGCCACCGGGTATTGGAAGGCCAGGAACAAGCCCAGGTGTGCGCGTTTGTCGGGCGATAGTGCGAGGATGTCTTGCCCATCGAGCGATACCGCGCCCGCGTCGATGTTGTATTTAGGGTGGCCCATCAGGGCATAGGCGAGCGTGCTCTTGCCGGTGCCGTTTGGCCCCATCAGGGCGTGGACTTCGCCTTGCTTCACGGTCAGGTTAAACCCTTTGAGTATCTGTGTACCTTCTACGCTCACGTACAAGTCTCGGATGTCTAACACCGCACTCATACTGCTGTTTGCCTCCTGCCAAACCGGGGCGTTTTGCTCCGGTGGGAATTCACACCTAACTGGTGGGATTATATCACAATATTCATGGGCAACCAATATTTCTTATGGAAACTATAAAAATTGATCTTGTCGAGATACCGCAGAGCAGAAGGCGCGTGGCGGGAGCTGTGTTTTTAGCCGGGAGTGTGCCCCCCAGACCCTGCCGACCCTACCTTTGAATATTGTCCAAAGCAAGTTAAAATCAGGTTTATACATTATCCCTTTAAGCTAGGAGATGTTCAGTGACCCCTAAAGGCGCTTTCACGTTTGTGCTGCACAGCCATCTCCCCTATGCACGTAAGGCCGGACGCTGGCCGCATGGCGAGGAATGGATCCACGAGGCCGCCGCTGAAACCTACGTCCCGCTTTTGCAGGCGCTCTATGACCTCAAAGAGGACGGCGTTAAGTTTAAGCTCACCATCGGCATCACGCCCATCCTCGGCGAACAGCTCGCCGACGCCGATGTCAAAGACCACTTTGACCAATACCTCGATGCCAAAATCGCGGCGGCGACGCACGATGTCGCACGCTTCACCGCCGCCGATGACCGCCATATGGCATATCTGGCGACCTTCTATCGCGATTGGTTTACCCAGATCAAACGCGACTTTGACGTACGCTTCGGGCGCGACATCACCGGTGCATTCAAGGCGTTGCAAGATGCCGGTTATATCGAGATCATCACCAGCGGCGCGACACATGGCTATCTGCCGCTGCTCGGCCACGATTCGGCGATCTATGCCCAGATCAGGGCCGGCATCGCCAATTATGCGCGCCTTTATGGGGGTAAGCCACGCGGCATCTGGCTGCCGGAGTGTGCCTATCGCCCGGCCTATATCACCGAGGACGGCAGAACGCGCCCCGGCATCGAGCGTTTCTTGGCCGAGCAGGGCATCAAGGTTTTCTTCAGCGAGACACACACCATCACCGGCGGCAAACCTGTCGGCATGGCTGCCGGCGAGACCTTCGGCCCGTATGGTGAGATCAAGCGCCGCTACCTGGTGCCCATCGCCGAGAAGATGCCCGCGCGCCCTGCCACTACCTTCAAGCCCTACTATGTCTCCGATACCACCGCCGGGCCGGATACCCAAGAGCACTCCGGTGTGGCCGTCATCGGGCGGCAGAACCGCACCGGGATGCAGGTGTGGAGCGCCGATTGGGGTTATCCGGGCGACTATGACTACCGCGAGTTCCACAAGAAAGACGGCGTGAGCGGGATGCAGTATTGGCGCGTCAGCGGCACGCGGATAGAGCTGGGCTTCAAAGATGCCTACCATCCCGACTGGGCGCAGTATAAGGTAGGGCAGCACGCCGACCACTTCGCGTGGCTGGTAGCTGAAGAATTGACCAACTATCACGCCGCCACAGGTGAATATGGCTTGATCGCATCGAACTATGATACCGAGCTTTTCGGGCACTGGTGGTTCGAGGGTGTCGATTGGCTCCGCGAAGTGCTGCGTCGGCTCGCGGCAAACCCCGATGTGGAACTCACTACCGCCAGCGCTTTCATCGAAGCACACCCGCCTCAAGAGGTGCTGCACCTCCCCGAAGGCTCGTGGGGGGTCGGCGGTGGGCACTGGACCTGGGATAACCATAATGTAAGCTGGATGTGGCAGCCGATCTGGGAGGCCGAGGCGCGTATGGAGCAGGCGGTTGCTGCCCACCCCGACGCAGACGGTGATCTGCGCTATGTGCTGAACCAGGCCGCGCGTGAGCTGCTGCTGCTCACGGCGAGCGATTGGCCCTTCTTGGTGACGACCGGGCAGGCCGACCAGTATGCTATCCAGCGCTTTACCGGACACGTGGACCGCTTCGAGGCGCTGATGGATGCGGTGGAAGCCGGTGCGCCCGACCGGGCGTTGGCAGAAGATTATTGGGAACGGGACAAAGTGTTCCCCAATATCGACTATCGTTGGTTTGCCGCGCGCTAGGGGGGCGATCTTGCATCAAAGGGGACGGTGCGATGCAGGCGCTTACCCCACAACCGACGTTGAGTTAGTTACCGAACAGAAGGGAAATCGATGCGAGCACGAGCAATCATCCTGGCCGGCGGTGAAGGGACGCGCCTGGGGGTTTTGACCGTCAAGCGCGCGAAACCGGCGGTGCCTTTCGCCGGTAAGTATCGGATCATCGACTTCACACTCTCCAACTGTGCCAACTCCAGCATCTTTGATGTGTTGGTGCTTACGCAGTATCGCCCCCACTCGCTCAACGAACACATCGCGCGGGGGCGCCCCTGGGATATGGACCGCAGCTTTAGCGGCGGGGTGCAGCTCCTACAGCCCTTCAAGGCACGTCAGGCCGGTGATTGGTATAAGGGCACTGCCGACGCGGTGGCACAGAACCTTTCTTTTGTCATGCGCGGCAGCCCCGAAGTGATCGTGCTCCTCTCCGGCGACCACATCTACGAGATGGACTACGCCGTGCTGATCGACTTCCACCAACAACAGAAGGCCGACCTCACGGTCTGTACCATCCGCGTACCGATGGACGAAGCCCCGCGCTATGGCATCTTGGATACGCACGACGACTATCGGGTAAAGGATTTTGTCGAGAAGCCGGCGCGCCCGCCCAGCAACTTGGCCTCGATGGGGGTGTATGTGTTCAATACAAAGGTCTTGGCCGAGGTGTTGAGCATCGATAAGAAGCGTCGCAGCTCTAGCCACGACTTCGGCAACGATATCCTCCCCTATATGCTCAAACAAGACTATCGGATATTCGCCCACCCCTTCGGCGGGTATTGGATTGATGTTGGGACGCTCGATGCTTATTGGGAGGCCCACATGGACCTGCTCGCGCGCCCGCCTTCGCTAGACCTGACCGACCGCAATTGGATCATCCATACCCGGAGCGAGGAACGCGCGCCGGTTTCGGTCCAAGCCGGGGCACAGGTGCGCGATAGCTTAATCACCGATGGTTCGTGCATCGCTGCCGGTGCGGTTGTGGAACAAAGCGTCCTCTCGCCGGGGGTGCATATAGAGCAGGGCGCTATGGTATATCAGTCGATCATCTTGACCGATACCCGCATCGAGGCCGGCGCGGTCATCAAACGCTGTATCCTCGACAAGAACTGTATCATAGGCCACGATGCAGTGGTGGGCGGCATTGATGATCTGCCGGGCGACCTGGGCATCACCGCCATCGGCAAGAATACCCACCTGCCGCCCGAAATCCAGATCGGGCGGGGCGCGCACCTCGGTACCGACCTGTGCCCGGAGGACTTCAACAACTTCAAAGAGAAGCGGGTCCCCGCGAAGATGCGCGTGGGTGTCACCAAGCGCTAGCATGGGGGAAAAAATAAGGCCGCCATGTGTTACACATGCGACCTTCTCGCTGCTATGGTGCCCTGGAGAGGACTCGAACCTCCACGTCCAATAGGACACAGGCCCTCAACCTGCCGCGTATACCAATTCCGCCACCAGGGCTATCGATTTGACGCCCCATATTGTACCATCCGTCTTGGTAATGTCAATACTTCGAGGGGAGCCGGAATCGCCCCGGCGCAAGGTCGGCTTGGGCCTGAGGTTTCAAGCCCCTCACCCCCGGCCCCTCTCCCTCAAGTGG
>CAZJBO010000171.1:0-6088 GCA_964544075.1 uncultured Anaerolineae bacterium | reverse complement strand
CATAGTAAGTCTGGTCGGCAAGATCAACCGGGCGTTGATAGAAGGCCAGCAAATCCATATTGTGCCGACGTGCCGCCAGCTGACGGGCAAGGTGATACAAGATCAAGCGGTCGCCCAGATGCAAAGGCCAGGGCGGACAGCGCGAGATCACCAAGATATTGAGTGCCCGCGTCTGGGCAGACCAGTTCGATTTGAATGTCGGTGTCAGGTAAGTGCTCATCGGTGTTAGCTCATATCATCGAGTAGCGCGTCCACCACCGCCGCGAAGCGTGCCGCGTAGCGCGCCGCACTCAGCTGTGCCAACACACGCGCACGGCCCGCCGCGCCCATCTCGGCACGCAGCTCTGGATGGTCCAGGAGGTACAACACCCTCTCGGCGAGCAGGTCGGGCCGACGCGGTGCGACCAGATAGCCGGTCTCGCCCTCCACGATAAGCTCCGGCGGTGCGCCGACATCGGTGCTGACCACCGGGCGTTCACATGCCATGCTCTCGACGTGCACCATGCCGAAGGATTCAAACAAGGATGCACATACCATCACATCTGCCGCACCGATAACTGCACCGGCGTGCGCACGATACCCCGCGTAACATACACGCGGCGCAAGCAGCGCGTCTTCTGCCACCAATTGTATCATGCGTTCTCGATATCGCCTGTCTGCCGGGGGACCTTGCATGTTCTCGCCCCCAACGATGAAGCGTGCTTCCGGCTTAGCCTGCGCCACAATGCGCATTGCCTCAAAGTAATACTCATATCCCTTCACATCCTGGAAGCGCCCCAGCATGTTCACCACCGGCGCGCTTGCGGTCACGCCCAGCTCGGCACGCAGCGCGCGCCCCAGCGGGTCGGTGACCTCAGGGTGAAACTTCTCCGGGTCTACGCCGAGCCAGATCACCGGCACGCGGGCGGGCAGGAGCGCGGGCGGCTCCCCTAAGAAGCCGTCTTTGACCGCTTGCGATATCGCCAGGATGCGGTCTAGCCGTGCGAAGAAGCCCCGCTGCCAGGGCTTCGGCCTAAACCACCAGCCCATGCACGACCAGATGAGCGGCACAGGCGGCTTCGTAGCTTTTGCGTTTCCGGCTCTTTGGGCGGCGCCCGCCGCATAGGGCAGCGAGTGGTAATCGCTGTGTATCAGGTCGATACTGTGCGCCCTGATAAAGCGCGCAAGGCGTGCTGCGATGGGGAAGCGCATCCACAAAGCCGGGATGAAGTAGATATTGACCGGGCGGTAGGGCATGGTGTATGTAGCTACGCCGAGCGCGCGCGCCTCACGCGGGTAGATGCCGTCGCCGGGCGTGAGCAAGTGTAGGTCGAAGCGGTCTCGTGGCAGCGCGCCAAACAGGTTGAGGATGGCGCTCTCGCCGCCGCCCAGCCCGGTGTACGAGGAGATGAACAACAAGTTACGTTTCGGCATAGCTCAGCGCATCCAAAAGCGCCGCACGCTGTGCCGGCGGCAGCGCGCCATGCAACAACGCCAACATCAACCCGGTCGGGATTTGCGAATCTTCAAGTTCGCCCCGGCGTAGCATCGCCACGACATCTATAAAGGGCCGACGTATCGGCTCGCAAACCTCGTGCGTGTCGAGGTACTGCCCGACCTGACACAGCCCGGTGGCACAGAACCAGTGCAGTTTGAAGTCCGAGAAGCCCTGCACCTGCCGGTAGCTGCCTAAGGGGGCCAGATGCGCAGCGGTGTATCCGGCCTCCTCGCGGAGTTCGCGGCGGGCGGCATTGAGGGGTGGCTCGTCCCCCTCGATGCCACCGCCGGGCAGTTCGAGTATCCAGAGGCCGAGATGCGGGCGATAGTTACGCACAAGGATCAAGTCATCGCCGTCGATGGGGAGGACGCAAGCCGCGCCTTTGTGCCGCACCACGCTCCAGTGGGTAGCGACACCGTTGGGCAGGGTAACGGCCTCGCGCGTGAGCTTGTATGAGATGGCCTGGTAGATTAACTGTATATCGTTATCATCATCCATGCAGGGAAGGATACCGCATAAGTGACGGGATAGGCGAGTCGGGAGGAAGAGGATGATAAGTTCACGCGCCTAGAAGCCTATGAGTAGGTGGATATCGTGATGATTTTTATCTCTCTTCGTGCGATAATCAATGCGTGCCGAGTTCTTGACCGGCAGTTTATCTCTCTAAACAAGGAGGTCCATCACGTCAGCAACACCCACCCTATCACACCGACGGCGTCTCGACACCGAGCAGCGGAACTTTGCAGCCGGGGTGCTCAACGGGGCCTTGTTTAGCCTTGTCATCTCGTTTCTAAACCCCTCCGTCGTGCTCGTGATATTTGCGTCACAGTTTACCGATTCGACCTTTCTCTTGGGCTTGGCCGGCATCATCAGAGCGGTCTCTTGGTTCCTGCCGCAGTTGTGGGTGTCGGGCTATATGCAGAGCCAAGAACGCGCGATGCCCTTCTATCGCTACAGTGCGCTCTTCCGCGCCTTATGCCTGTTTGCCCTGGTCATCGCAATCTTCACGGTGAAGGACCCCAACTTGATGCTCGCGATCTTCTTCGCCTTGCTCGTCAGCGAACAGCTCGCCGGTGGGATCGGCGGGCTGTCGTTCCTCGACGTGGTCGGCAAGGTTATACCGGCAGCCAAGCGCGGTGTCTTCTTCGGTTGGCGGCAGACGATCGGGGGCGTGCTGGCAATCGGCGGCGGCGCGATCGTAAGCGTGCTCCTCGGCGCCGAGTCGCCGCTCCAGACGCCGGCCAACTTCGGTGTGATCTTTGCTATGGCGACAGGGGTATCTATCCTGGCGTTTTTGTCGTGGATTATGATAATCAAAGAACCGCCGATGGCACCGCGCGGACCACGTCGCGGGGGCATCGAGCAGATGCGCCAAGCCCTCGCCATCTGGCGCGAAGATGCCAACTATCGTGTGTTCCTACAATCACGCATCGCGCTGCTGGCGGTTATGATCACCATAACGCCGTTCGTTACCGTATACGCCAGCAAGAGCTTTGCCGTGCCGGTAAAGATACTGGCGACCTACCCGGCGGTCAATGCAGTTGCGCGGCTGACCGGCACATCCATCGGTGGCTGGATCAGCGCGCGCTGGGGAAACCGCCGCCTGATACGTCTGGGTGCGGGGCTGAGCATGTTCTCGCTGCTGATGATAATGGCGGCGCGCCCGCTGGCGCTCAGCACGGTAGCGGCGGGCTGGTACTTCATGCTGGTGTTTGTGATATTGACGTGGCGCGATAGTGCTCTACAAATCTCGCTGGCTGCGCTGAACATCAACGTGGCGCCGGTGGATAGACGCCCGCTCTACCTCGGCTTCGCCAATACGGTTGTGGGGCTGTCGACTCTATTATGCTCTACGGCGGGTATGCTGGTGGATGCGGTGGGCTTTGAGATGTTTTTCCTGCTGGCGCTGCTGCCGACGGGGTTTGGAGTTTGGCGGCTGCGGGCGCTGCGTGACCCCACGGAGGCATAGAATCAAAAAGGGCAGGCGCGCGTTATGCGGCCTGCCCTTGCCCTATCCTAGACTTCCTCGTCAATCGTCGCCCAACACCGGCATGTACAGGCGCTCGTCTTCGTCGGTAGATTCTTCGGGGCGGTCCTCGAATAACTCACCACCGGCATCTTCGATTTCTTTCTTCATCTGCGGCGTGACGTATTGGCCGTAGATGCGCCACTCGTCCATGCGGCATGAGTGTACCAGCTTGCCATCCCACACCACCATATCGGGGCAGCTATCACACATATCGGTGCGACCATCTTCCATGATATCGGGGGCCTGCACGATGCCGATGCTCTGCACATAGACCGGCTTGAACAAACTGCGCGGGTTGCGCAGCACATCAAGCCAGAAGTTCGTCTGCACCTTGCGCAGACCCTTATCAAACACGCTCGCCAGGAAGGATAGCTTGGGCAGCCGGTGCGAACCTACATATGCCAGATAGCGGCCTTTGATAAAGTGATGGCCTGCCATCACAGCCTCGATAGCCTTCGGACCGGCGCTGCCGTACATCTTGTCTTTCGTACCCATCTGGATGCTGATTAGCCACTTGATCGCGTCGTGTGTCTGGGTGCCGCCCAGATAAGTCGCCGCGTCGTAGTGAGGGTGTGCGTCCTTAATGATCTTGTACACATCGCGCGAGGTAATGTCGATCTCCTCGGCGGCGGCCTGACCATAGCTAAGCTGCGCCTGGGCGTTCACTTCCGCGCCGCCGGCGCTGTAGGTCACTTCCTCATCGACTGCGGCGCCGCGATAGGTTATGAACACCAAACCGCTTACGATGTCGATGTTGCGGTTTGCCCACTCGACGATCTGCGGAATCTCGTCCTTGTTAGAATAGTAGATGGTGCAGCCAAAGCTGGCGAACATCCCACCCTCTGCGGCGACCATCTCGGCGTACTGTTGGCGCAGCTCGCAAAGCTCGACTTCGCTCTTGCCGAACCAACCGGGCCGACGCTGTGCGCTATCGATGTGGAAGGTGAAGCCAAACACACCGGCGTCCTTCAGCTCACGTAGGAAGGTGGGGTTGTTGTTAAGACGGACGCCGTTGGTCAGGATCAGCGGCTTCAAGCCCTGGTCGCGGATGAAGGAGATAATTTCGAGGATTTGCGGGTGCACCAACGGCTCGCCACCGGCGATGGAGATGTTATCGCAATTGCGCCACTCCTTGAGGAACATGACGTCATGTTTGATCTGCTCCATAGGGAAGTGTCCGGTCAACTGCTGGCGGTAGCAGCCTTTGCAATAGATATTACAGCGGTCGGTAACCTCTAACCAACCGAGCGGATTGTCGTTCATAGACCAGGGGAGACGGTACAGCTCGCGTTTGCGGGGCCTGAGTTTCGATTTCACGTCTATCATGCGCGTACTCCTCTTAAAGATAACTTACAGTCAGGCCGCGCCCCTGTTGGTCGCGGCCCGTAATAGCCTTACTGAGGGTAATGCTTAGATGCACCACTTTACCGCGCGCGGCAATCCGAGTCAAACAAAAGAATTTTTCATTTCACGCTTTTCCGCGCACGCCTCATCGAATCCATCAAGACAAACTTTCGCTACTCGCCTCCCGATCATACATGATAGGTCAAACCCGGACCGCGTGTGTTTCGGCCTTGACAAGACGCAGTTCGGCATCATAGGTATAGCGCGCACAGTAAAAGGGACGGTTGAGGTCGATGACGTGTGGGTAGAACACCGCGTCGGCCTCCGGGATGGGCACCTTGCCCGCATCCAGCGCGCCGATCGGCCACCAACGCAACGTCCCTTCGCGCTCATCGGGCCGGGCTACACGCTCAAACTCGGTTACCAGGTAGAGAAAGATTTGCCATTGATAATCCGAGCGCGGGGATACCTCGGTAACCAGCGCGCGGAAGTACACAGCCTTTACCTGCAGCCCGGTTTCCTCGCGCAGCTCACGGACGGCGCACTCGTAGGGCGATTCGTCTATCTCGACCTTGCCACCCGGCGCAACCCACAACCCCACATTCGGTGCCTTGCGCCGACGCATCAACAAGACCTCGTCGCCACGCCGACAGTAAACCAATGTGCCTGAGATTCGGTTCATGTGCGATGGTCCTTCTAATCAGGTCGCAGTGGGTGCCGCAGCAGCGGCAGCACAGCATCTTCCTCTTCCACCAACCAACGCTTAAACCAAGCCTCGGCTGCTGTATTGCTAAAGGTGCGGCCCGGCCCGGTTTCCTCATACTTTAGGCGGTCGGGCACCTCCAGCAGCTCGTAGAGCGGGCTGATGTGGTTAAAGACACGCTTGTCTTGCCCCTCCGCCGCCTCCGAGCGCGTGTACAGCGTGGGGCGCGGCGCGATCAGACAGCCGATATCGCTCACCTCGGCATAATTGCGCAGCATAGGGATACACTGTGCCATATACTTAGGTCCACGCCGTGTCGCCGCATCAAAGCGCACCAGGTAATCATCAATCACGGTGGCGATCACGCGCGCATCGAGCGCCGCCGTAGCCATCGCCAGGATGCCCGACATCCCCGTGCCCACCACGCCCAGGCGGGCCTTATCCACATATGGGCGTGATTGAAGATAATCGAGCGCGCGCACCCCATCGGCGACCGTGACCCCGGCCCAGGTGCGCCCGATGAGGCGCGCCAATG
>CAZJBO010000170.1:0-6095 GCA_964544075.1 uncultured Anaerolineae bacterium | reverse complement strand
AAGAGTGCGACCTCAAGGTCGTTCACCGAACCTTCACCGTCTTCGATGGCGGGGAAGTTGAACGCGCCCCATTCGAAGTCGGCGTCATCTTTCAGCTCGATCGGCAGCCACGAGCCGACGATTTCCATCGCCGTCTCACCGAAGCCCAGGGTCTGCTGACCGGCGGGCCACAGATAGCCCTTGAACTCCTCGGCGATGCAGCCGCGATCCCACAGCTCGTTAATCATCTCGCCGACCTGGACGTACACCGGGTCGAGCCACAGCTCGCCGGTCTTGTCCGCGACGGTCTCCAGTAGGAAGTCGGGGCCTTTGATGCGGGCGACAAGGTTGGCCAAGTAGTAGCCTTGATAGCCGTTGACGTCGCTTTCGGTGGCTATGGGCATATAGCCTGCTTCGTTGAGTACGTCGCAAGCGCTCATCAGTTCGTCCCAGGTGGCGGGTTCTTCGAGTTCTGCCTCTTCAAAGATGTCTTTGTTGTACCAGAACTGCACCGTGTTGTAGATGTAGGGCAACAGGTAGTATTCGCCTTCCAACTCATACATATCCAGCACGCCGGGCACGAGCACGTCGCGGAAGAGGGTGTCTTCTTCACCAACGGCAGGTTGGTCGAGCAGGTCGGTCAGAGGATAGCCGGTGCCTTCGAGCATCAGGCCGCCCGCGATCTGGTCGCCGTCTTGGTCGACAAAGTCGATGACGGTCCCGGCTTGGAGTGCGGTGCGGACCAGGGTTTGGTTCTGACGCCCGTTCCATGTGACCGAGATGGTGATGTTGGGGTTCTCTGCCTCGAACGCATCAATCCAGGCCTGGATCACTTGCGCCTGAGGTTCACCTTCGTTCCACATTGACCAGAAGACTAGCTCAACGGGTTCATCTTGGGCAAAGACGCTGCCAACGGGGGTCAGCATCAACATAGCGGCGATCACGAACAAAGCGATTTTCTTCATTTTTGTTTTCCTCCAGAGAATGAGCGTTTTTTTGTGCGAGAGATTGGGACAAGCTAACCGTTATTGGCCCTAAGCACCTCCTACTCCTAATAGTTGACGATACCGACGGTGAAAATTTCGGGGTGTTATGTGCTGGAAGCTCTTGCACAGGCAAAAATAATGACCGCTATTGATTGTTATCGTACCGTAAAAATGCTAAGCGGTCAAATGCTTTCATGTAGAGCGTGCGATATCGGCATAAAGTTGACGTTTATGTGGCGTGATGGTATTATTACGTGAACGATAATGATCGAAAATGATCGGCGTCGAGGTTCGTATTAAGGACGCTCCGGATAAGCAGCTTGGGGGGAAGAGGAAAACCCGATGGTGGATTTGCTCAAGAGAGAACGGCTCCGCTTGATTGTGGAGGCGATACAAGAACAGGGGGGCGCGACCGTTTCGGACCTGAGCGCACGCTTCGCCGTAAGCGAGATTACCATCCGGCGCGATCTGCGCGAGCTGGCCGACCAGCGCCTTATCCACCGCGCACACGGCGGAGCGGTGCCGGCCTCTCCCGCCACCCCGCCCGAACCGCCGGTTGTGCAACGTATGGCAGAACAGGCAGGTTATAAGAAGCGCATTGGCCGTGCGGCTGCGCAGTTGATCGCGAACGGCGATACTGTGTTTGTCGGCTCCGGCTCCACCAACGCTTACCTGACGCGCTTCCTCCTGGAGCTGGGGCGCCAAAACCTGACGGTGGTCACCAACGCTCTCAACATCGCCACCGAGCTTGCCACCGCCCCAGATGTGACCGTCGTGGTGCTGGGTGGCATGATGCGGGCCTCGGAACTCTCTTTGATCGGGCATATCACCGAACAAGCACTGCGCGAAGTGCGCATAGATAAGGCGATTATCGGTATCCCTGCCATCAGCATAGAGGCCGGACTCACCAACGATTACCTCCCGGAGGTGATGACCGATCGTGCCATCATCGAGGCTGCCGCCGAGCTTATCTTGGTCGCCGACCATACCAAGTTTAACAAAGTAGCCTCGGCATACCTCGCACAGCTGAACCGCGTTGACACTCTGGTCACCGATGCCCAAACCGACTCTACGGTCCTGCAGGCCATCCGTGCGTTGGGTGTCCGTGTGATCGTGGCAGAATGAACGAGCCGTAGAAAGGATAGAGGATGTCGAAGATATATCTTCAAGACTACGCACCCAAAGCACAAGTCTGCTTGCATGAGACGCAAATCGACGCGCCAAAGTTCCCGGTGATCGATGCCCACACTCACCTCAGCCAAGAGTTCGGCGGAGGGTGGTGCGATCGCCCTGTACCAGAACTGGTCGAGGTCTTAGACCGGGCACACGTCATGAAACTGGTAGACCTTGATGGTGGTTGGGGTGAGCACATCCTCAACCATCGCTTAGAGAAGTTCAAAGCTCAGGCGCCCGACCGTTTTATCTTCTTCGGCGGGGTAGATTTCGCCGCATGGGAGAAGCACGGCAACGCCTTTGGTGAATGGGCCGCCAAGCGGCTGGAGGCACAGGTTCGGCGCGGCGCGGAGGGCCTGAAGATTTGGAAGCAGCTTGGCCTTAATATCCGTGACGCCCAGGGCGACCGCGTGCCGGTCGATGACCCGCGCTTAGACCCCATATGGGCGACTGCCGGCGCACTGAACATCCCGGTGCTGGTCCATGTCGCGGACCCGGTGGCCTTCTTTGAACCTATCGACGCCGCCAACGAGCGCTTCGAAGAGCTGCACGCTCACCCGGATTGGCATTTCCCCAGTCCGCCATATCCGTCTTTCATGACCATCATGCATCAGCTTGCCCGCTTGATTGCGCGGCACCCCGATACTCGCTTCATCGGCGCGCACGTAGGCTGTTATGCCGAAAACCTTGCTTGGGTCGGCGATCTGCTCGACCGTTGCCCCAACTTTTACATAGATTTCTCGGCGCGCATCGCCGAGCTTGGCCGTCAGCCCTATTCGGCGCGCGACTTTTTCATCAAGCATCAAGATCGTATTCTGTTCGGCACCGATACGCCTGCATCGCTTGCGATGTACCGTCTGCATTACCGCTTCCTTGAGACAAGGGACGAGTACTTCCCCTATGCGCTTGTAACGCCACCGCCCCAGGGCCGTTGGCGCGTCTATGGGTTATATCTCCCCGATGCGGTGCTAGAGAAGGTTTATCACCGCAATGCGCAAAGAGTGTTGAATATCAGCATTGACTGAGGCTATACCAACTTAAGGAGTCGTTTATGACAACGCCAGGAAAACACACTCACCGAGAAATCATGTCACAACCCGGAGTTTGGGCCGCCGTTCTAGACACCGTCCAGGCACAAGAGAGCGCGTTGCAGGCATTATGGGCAAGCGAGAGTTTTAGCTCTGTCATATTCACCGGTTGCGGGTCTACCTATTACACCAGCCTCTCTGCTGCCAGCCTTGCGCGTGAGCTGCTTCGGGTGCCGGCCTGTGCCTATCCCGGATCGGAGCTTTGGCTTAACCCAAATCAGGCATATATCAAAGAAGGAAAGACGCTTCTGGTTGCCATCAGCCGCTCGGCGAAGACTACCGAGACGTTCAATGCCATCAAGACATTTAAGGCCGCCGGACGCGGGTCGGTGGTCAGCCTATCGTGCTACCATGAGCCTGAATGGGCCGAACTCTGCGACCTAAACTTGTTGTTCCCGGCAGCGCAAGAGGAAAGTGTCGCCCAGACGCGCGCCTTTAGCGCCCTCCACCTGGCCGCAACCGCAATCACGGCGATATTTGCCGGGCAATCCGGCCTATTCGATGCGCTTGGCCGCCTGCCCGACGTCGCCCAAACGCTCATCACCGGCGCGAAGGATTTGGCCGGTGCGCTGGGACGTGCGCCCCAATATGATCGCTACTACTTTTTAGGATCAGGTCCACGTCACGGCTTGGCTTGCGAGCTGAGCTTAAAGATGAAAGAAATGTCGCTCAGCCACAGCGAGCCGTTCCACTTCCTAGAGTTCCGGCACGGGCCAATCTCTATGGTCACGGACAGCACGCTGGTTGTGGGGCTGGTTTCTGAGGCACACAAAGACTATGAGCTGGCCGTGTTGGAGGATGCCCGGAAGCTGGGCGCGCGCGTCCTTTCGCTGGGCGAGCGTGATACCGAAGTCGCGTTCGAGTCCGGGCTGCCAGACGCGGCCCGCAACATCTTGATATTGCCGGTCGGACAGCTCCTCGCCTTCGAACATGCGATTGCTAAAGGTCTTAACCCCGACCGTCCGACCAATTTGCAAGCCGTCGTAGAGTTAAAATAGGCGGCGCGGGATCAACGTGATGAAAAAAATGAAACAACTGACTATTGGCAAATATCGCGGTTTGCAGCAATGCGCAACCACACAAGGGGCGCTCTCGGTGCTGGCGGTCGATCACCGCAACAATCTGCGCCGTGCGCTCAACCCGGCAGACCCTGGGCGTGTATCAGACGCACAGATGATGGCTTTTAAGCAGCAGGTGGCGAAGGTCCTTGCCCCTGCCGCGAGCGCGATCTTGCTAGACCCCGAAGTCGGCTTGCCGCCATGTATCGCTGCCGGCGTTATCCCCGGCGGCGTCGGCATAATCTCGGCGGTCGAAGCTACCGGCTATACCGGTGACCCTGCCGCACGCGAGAGCGGCATCTTGGCAAACTGGAGCGTCGAGAAGGCAAAGCGGATGGGAGCCAACGCGATCAAGTTGTTGGTGTATTACCATCCAGACGCGGTTACTGCGCCAAGCATTGAGAATCTGGTCGCCCAGGTTGCGGAAGACTGCGCCCGGCACGATATCGTGCTCTTCTTGGAGCCGCTCTCATACTCCCTGGACCCCGGCCATAAGAAGCTGTTTGGTGATGAGAAGGGACGTGTTGTTATCGAAACTGCCCGCCGTCTCTCTGCGTTGGGAGGCGACGTGCTCAAGGCAGAGTTCCCGCTCGACTTTACTGCGTATCCCGATGCACAAGATTGGCAGCGCGCTTGTGCCGCACTGACCGAAGCCAGCATCATCCCCTGGGTGTTGCTCTCGGCGTCGGTGGATTTCGAGACTTATGTACGTCAGGCGGCGATTGCGTGTCAGTCTGGCGCTTCGGGCGTGGCGGTCGGTCGGGCAGTGTGGAAGGAAGCAAGCGGACACGATGGTGACGCGCGCCGCGAGTTCCTCACGGCGGTTGCATTGCCGCGAATGCAGCGCATTACGGCGCTCTGTGATGCGCTCGCAAAGCCCTGGACTGCTTCATATGCGCCGCCGCCGACCGGCTCGAAGTTCTATGTGACTTATTGATATGTCGGACCGACCAGATAATAATTCGTGTAGTCATTCCAAACAGGCGCCACAGAAGGACTTTCAGTCCTTCGACCTGCTCGTCGTCGGCGAGCTGAACCCCGACCTGATTTTGCAAGGCGATGTAGCGCCGGAGTTCGGTCAAGTCGAGAAACTGCTTGATACCGCCACGTTGACCATCGGCAGTTCGTCGGCGATCTTTGCATGTGGCGCGGCACGCTTGGGACTGCGTGTGGCGTTTGTCGGCAAGGTCGGCGCGGACCACTTCGGGCGCTTTGTGTGCCGCGCACTTGAGGCGCGTGGGGTTGACATCGGTGGGGTAGTGGTCGATACCGAGGTGTCTACCGGTCTATCGGTCATCATGTGCCGCGAGAACGACCGTGCCATCTTAACCTATCCGGGGAGCATCCCGGCGCTGCGCTTCGACGAAATTGATTTGAGCCGCCTTAGGCAGGCCCGGCATCTGCATCTCGGCAGTTTCTTCCTCCTCGACGCGCTGCGGCCCGACATCCCACGTTTGTTTGAACATGCCAAACGAAACGGCCTAAGCACATCGCTGGATACAAACTACGATCCTACCGAACGTTGGAATGGTGAGCTGGGCGCGGTGTTGGCTAACACAGACGTCTTCCTCCCGAACCGCACCGAGTGTACCGCCATAGCCGGACACGAGGATTTGTCGGAAGCGATGCGAGCGCTTGCCGCAGATGTTGCCGTGATCGCCGTCAAGGATGGTGCACACGGTGCACACGCACGGGCGGGCGTGCAGCGTGCTTTCGCGGCGCCGCTCGTCGTCGAGGTGGTGGATACGGTCGGTGCCGGCGATTCCTTTGATGCCGGTTTTATCTATGGCTATCTGGCCGGCTGGGACTTG
>CAZJBO010000169.1:0-6186 GCA_964544075.1 uncultured Anaerolineae bacterium | reverse complement strand
GCCCAGCAACCCCATCAATGCGGTCAGGCGGATGGTCTGCCGGACGCTGTGCCGGCCCTCACGGGCGCGCAGCAACAGCGCATAGCCACCCACTGCGCCGATGCTAAGCGCAAGGAAGAGCGACATCTGCCCATGCCCGGCCAACGTCGCCACGCCGAAGAGCACGCCCGCCGCCACCGCCCATTTTAAGTTGGCCGCCGGAGAGAAGTGCGCGCGCCACGCGCATAAAAAGATCGGTGGCAGATAGGCCGCCACCGCGATCAGGTTGAGGTTGCCTTGATGTGTGACAAACAGGTCGGAGAGCATGAAGCTAAGCGCGCCGAACAATGCCGGTAGGTAGGCAGGCCGGGACAGCAGCGCGCGCAGACAAACGTACATCCCCACACCGGCCAGCCAGATGTGGAAGATGACCAGCCATTGCAGCGCCGCATAGCCCGGCTCCGGCGCAAGGAGGAGCAGCGCCAGGTTTGGCGGGTAGAACACTGCCGATTGGTTATCTGCAAGGAAGGGTGCACCGCCGTGTAGGTGGGGGTTCCACAAGGGGAGGCGCCCCGCGTGGAGTTCGCGCGCGCCGAAGCGGTAGGACGGCCACAGGAAGCTGGTCAGGTCGCCGCCGCCGCGCGGGAGCCAGCGCGCGCCGAGGAGCACCGGCGCAAAGAAGACCGCCAGCACGCCTGTCAGGGCCAAGAACGCCAACAAGTCGGCACGGTGCGCGGGGCGGGTATGCCATACCCACCCCGCCGATAGTGCCAATAGACCGCCGATCAGAAGCGTGCCGGAGAACATCAAAGATACAGAGATGGTTCAAAGCCTTGTTGACACTTTTCCCCTGGGGCTTCGTCCCAGACTCCATCAGGGGCTGTCGCCCCTGCACCCCACCTCAGCAGTCGCCAGTGTCTAGACGCGGCGCCGCGCCTGAATGCGGGTCCAGGGCCAAACCCTGGCGGGAGGTTGAGGGCGCTGCCCTCAAGAAAAAGTGTCAACTTACCTATCACTCGACATCAACCATCTTAATCTTCTTCGTTGTCGTCGCCGTTATTGTCGCCGATAAGCGCCGCCCAGGGGCCATGTATCCCGTCGTGGGTGACGCCGTAGTATACACGCAGCCCCTTATCGGTGCGCTGTACCAGGTCATAGCGGGTGACGCCGCCGCGTTCGTGCACCTTCCAGAGGCCGATATCGCCTTGCCAGTTCACCTGGTCATGGTTCACCGGCCTCGATTCGGTCTCGATGATGGCGTAGTGCCAAAGGCGGCGGGCCGAGGCGCGGGTTACGTTCTTGACGATGTTGCCGTTGCGCAGATCGCGCATGATGTGATATTTGGTACCCTTGCGCTGTTCGGTGCCGATGATCTCAACACCGGTGCGCGGTGGGGTGATCTTGCCATCTGGGGTGTGCGATTCGGCGGGCTTGGACAATGGGGCCGGCGCTTTATCGGAGACCTGGGGTGCTGCCGGGGCGGGGGCGTGGGCACGATTGCGCAGCACCAGCCGCACGATCTCGTCGCGCACCGCCAAGTTGGTATCGGTCTCGTCGCGCACATATATCTTATTGTCGTCGATCACGTAGGGCGGGTCGTTGCCGAGCGGTACCTGGATGCGGATCAATGTCTTGCCCTGTGTCTCTTGGGTGTCAATGATGACTTCCAGCGGGGGAGTGATCCGGGTATCGATTTCTTGGCGCAGCATATCGATCGATGCTTGCGCGTTTTCGATGCCCACCGGCGGATGTTTGGGGTTTGCGTTGACCCCCAGATAGATCGTGCCGCCGTTGGTATTGGCGAAGGCGCATACGTCGGAGATTACGCTAAATAGGCGTCCGCCCCGACGGGTTACGCTCTCGTGGAAGCTCCGCACAATGCTGGCGCCCTCTTCGCGTGCCTTCTGGATGTGGTCCAGGGGGGCGGCGCGGCGCCCGCGATAGGGGCGCGTGCGGGCGAAGTCCTCGCCCTCGAAGACCTTGCACAGCTCGTCAAAGGTGGGCTTCCGCAAGCGCACCTCGGTTGTACGCTCGCCCACGCCGAGGTTCTTCTTGAGGTTGCGCGGGTCGGCGTTGATGCGGTGTGCGTCGGAGGATTGTATGAAGTGCATCCGGCGGGGATACTCCGGCTTGGTGCCGTCGAAGAAGCGCACGGTGGTGTTGCGCCCGCGCCGTTCCCAATCGGTCACCTCCAGCGCGTGGAGGTTAGGGTCTTGGGTATAGGCGATGCGGGTCTGCCCGCCGATGTCGCGCCGCCGGTCGGCGACGCCGTGCGTCGAATTGACGTGTGCGGCGATGGCTAACCCGCCGTGCTCTCGGATGACGCGGTATGCGGTGAGCACATCGGCAGAGGCGCCGACTTCAGAGCTGCCGGTATCGAGCACGGTCGGCGGCACATTGAGGGTGAGCAGGATGTGCTCGATCTCGCGGACCGAGGTCTCCGGTGCGAAGATGCCCAAGATGTGGAAGCCAAAGGTGGCGGTGAACTCGAAGCCGGGGAGCACCAAGACTTTGTCTAAGAGGCGTTCGTAATCCTTCAGGCGCTTGGCCTCTTCGTCTTTGATGCGTTTGCTCTTCGCCAGATAGCGGAGTTGTTCGATCTCGTCCATCATCGCATGATAGCCCCCGACCGTATTGTGGTCGGTGAGGGCGATGATGTCGAGGTTTTGTCGTTCGGCTTTGCGCAGAATATCTAAATAGCTTACGCCTTCTTCTTGATAGTCGGCGGAAGCCGGGGTGTGAAGGTGCAGGTCCATTACATACCACTGCATCTTCGGGGTTCTACTTTTTCGGTTTGACATGTGTTAAATACCTGTACGTTGTGAGATAAGGGTGTTGAATAGGTCTGCCAGTTTGCCCGGCTCAAAGGGTTTGAGCAAAAATGTATCGGCACCGGCGGCCTCACACTCGGCTCTCATATCCAGGCCGGAGGTCATTACCACCACAGTGTGCGCAAATTCGGGCCTGGCGCGAATATTTCTAAGGACTTCAAGGCCCTTCATATCGGCAAGGTTGTAATCCATCAACACGACATCGGGCTTTTCGGTTTGCATGGTCTCCAGCACCGCGCTCCCGCGTGGGCAGGCGCGTACGCTAAAGCCGTCCATATCCAGGAGGGTTTGAAGTAAAGTTACGGTTGTGCGATCGTCATCAACGATCAATACTTTTGACAAGGTAATATCCCTTTCTTTCTTTTCTGTTTATTGCCCCTCAGGGCTTTCTTCTGCCACAGGTGTGAGCGCCGCCGCCAGCACATCATCAACGTGCCGGGCAAATACAAAGGTCATTGAGGCGCGCACCTCATCGGGCAGATCATCTAAATCGGGTTCGTTGCGTTTGGGCATCACGACGGTGTCGATGCCCAGGCGGTGTGCGGCCAACACTTTGGTTTTGATGCCACCGACCGGCAATACCTGGCCGCGCAGGGTAATCTCGCCGGTCATGGCGACGTTAAGGTGTACGGGCCGGTTCGTGAGCAGAGACGCCAGAGCGGTCACCATCGCCACCCCCGCCGATGGGCCGTCTTTGGGCACTGCGCCCGCCGGCACATGTAAGTGAATATCGTGCTTCTCGAAGAAGTCGGGCGCGATGCCCAGGGTGCGCGCTTCGGCGCGGATGTAGCTATATGCGGCGCGGGCGCTCTCTTGCATCACGTTACCGAGCTGCCCGGTCAGCTCGAAGCGCCGGTTGCCCGACATCGTGGTTGCCTCGACAAAGAGCACATCACCGCCGGAGGAAGTCCACGCCAGCCCTGACGCAACCCCCGGCACATCGGCGCGCTGGCGCAGCTCGGTTTGATAGCCCAGGAGGGTGCGCCCCAGGAGGTCGCGGACGGCGGCGGCATCGATGCGGAAGGGCGTGACCGCGCCCTCGGCCTCGGCTATCTGCATAGCGACCTTGCGGCAGGTCCGCCCGATCTCGCGCTCCAGGCTGCGCACGCCGGCCTCGCGGGTATAGTCGCGGATGATGCACAAGAGCGCGTCATCGGTGAAGCTGATCTCTTCGGGGCGGAGGCCGTTCTCGCGCACCTGCCGTGCGATCAGGTGCTGCTGGGCGATCTGGACCTTCTCGTGCTCGGTGTAGCCGGGGTTGTGGATGATCTCCATGCGGTCGCGCAGCGGCGGTGGGACGGGGTCGAGCAGGTTAGCGGTCGTGATGAACATCACCTGTGAGAGGTCGAAGGGCACGTCGAGGTAGTGGTCGCGGAAGGTGCGGTTTTGTTCGGGGTCGAGCACTTCGAGCAGGGCCGAGGAGGGGTCGCCTCGGAAGTCGCGGCCCAGCTTGTCGATCTCGTCCAGCATAATGACCGGGTTTTTAGATTCGACGCGGCGCAGAGTTTGTACCAGGCGGCCCGGCATCGCGCCGATATAGGTGCGGCGGAAGCCGCGAATCTCGGCTTCGTCGCGCACCCCGCCCAGGCTCATACGGGTGAACTTGCGCCCCATCGCGCGTGCGATCGAGATGCCCAGCGAGGTCTTGCCCACGCCCGGCGGCCCGACGAAGCACAGTATCACGCCTTCGCGGTCGAGGCGGATCGGGTCGGCGTATGATGCATCGTCCTCGGCGCCGCCGGTGAGGGCGAGTTCTTCGGCGCGGGTGGCGCGCAGCTTGCGCACGGCCAGATATTCTACCAGCCGCATCTTGACATCTTTCAGACCGTAGTGGTCGTTGTCGAGCACTTGGCGGGCGTGGGCGATGTCGAGAGTATCGGGGGTGGTCTGGTTCCAGGGCATGTTGACCAGCCAGTCGAGGTAGGTGCGGATGACGCCATACTCGGCGGCGGCGGTGGGCAGACGTGACAGGCGGTCGAGTTCGCGGCGCGCCTCGCGTGCGGCTTCGGCAGGCATCCCGGCGGCCTCGATCTTGCGGCGGAAGTCTTCGACCTCGACCGCTTGTTCGTCGCCCTCGCCCAGCTCGCGTTGGATGGCCTTTATCTGCTCGCGCAAGAAGTATTCGCGCTGTAGTTTCTCGATCTCGGATTGTGCTTGGGTCTGAATCTTCTGGCCCAGCTCGCGCACTTCGAGTTCTTTGCTGAGGATTTGCATCAAGAAGCGGAGCTTCTCGGTCACGCTGTCGATTTCGAGCAGGCGTTGGGCCTCTTTGAGGTCGATGCGCACATGGATGGCGAGGGAGTAGACCAGTTCGAGCGGATCGTCCATATTCAGCGCGTGGGTAGCCATCTCGGCGGGGATGCTGGGGGTCAGCTCGGTGAGCCGTCCGAACGCTTCGACGACGTTGCGCATGAGCGCCTCGACTTCGAGGGTACGTTCGACCGTTTCGGGGTCAAACGAGATGCGCGCCTGGAGGTATGGCTCGGTGGCGGTATAGTGTTCGATGCGGACGCGCTCGATGCCCTGTACGAGCAAGCGGATTGTGCCATCCGGGGCGCGGAAGAGACGATGCACCGCAGAGAGTGTGCCCAGGGTGTATATCTGTCCGGGGCCGGGGGTTTCAAGTTCGGGGTTCTTGGCGGTTGCCAGCCCAATCAGGCGCTCGCCATCCACAACCTCATCAATGAGCTTGAGCGAGCGGGGCTGCCCGATGGTGAGGGGTATTGTCGTTTGGGGATAGACGACCATCCCCCGTAAGGGTAGGATGGGCAGTTCTTTGGGGAGGCCCGGTTGGTCGTCTAATGCGTCAGGTTGCGTGCGTTCTGTCATGAGGTTTGGGAGTTTGAAGTTCTCCGATGCTATTGCTCCAATAAAAACCGCTATGGTTAATTTACCCACTAGTACATACTGAGTTTACCATAATGCGCCATGTGCACCAAACTGCACGGTCGAGCTTCCCGCCAAGCCCTCAGGAGGCCGTGGGGAAGGGCACAAGACTACATCCCCGACGCAACCCTTGACAAAGCTATGCGTATAAGTGGCATGTGTTGGTCAATGAGGACGGACGTTTATGGGGCTTCGCCCCGTGCCCCACTGGGGGCAAGCCCCCCAGACCCCGCGCGGCTGACGCCGCTTTGGGCGCGGCTTGGCCGCGCCAGAATGGGGTTCAGGGGCCTGTGGCCCCTGACGGGGTTTGGGGCAGCGCCCCAAAAAGACGGGAACGTTTACGCGGCTTCGCCCCGCGCCAGAATGGGGTTCAGGGGCCTGTGGCCCCTGACGGGGTTTGGGGCAGCGCCCCAAAAAGACGGGAACGTTTACGCGGCTTCGCCCCGCGCCAGAATGGGGTTCAGGGGCCTGTGGCCCCTGACGGGGTTTG
>CAZJBO010000168.1:0-6222 GCA_964544075.1 uncultured Anaerolineae bacterium | reverse complement strand
GGTGTGCGCTTCAAGGAACTCCCCGAACATCGCGATGATGTAATCAATCTTCACGTCGTCCAGCCCCGGATATACGCCGATAAAGAAGGTGCCCCGCAACACCCGATCCGATACCGGCAGTGTGCCGATAACCCGCCGCTTGATGTTTCGGTATGCCGGTTGCTTTAGGATGTTCCCCGCAAAGAGCAGCCGTGTCTCGATGTTGCGGCCCTCCAAGAAGCGCTGGCAGTCTTCCCGGCTAAAGGGCGCGTCTGCGCGTACCGTCAGCGGGAAGGCAAACCATGAGGGATCGGCTTTGGGGTGCCATGTCGGTAGTTCAAAGAAGGCCTCGAATGGTTTTAGGCCATCGTATAGACGTTTGAAGTTGTGTTTGCGCGCCTCGATGAAGCCGGGGAGTTTCTTGAGCTGCGCTACCCCCACCGCCGCCTGCATATCTGTGAGCTTTAGGTTATAGCCAATCTCGGTGAATATATAGCGATGGTCATAGGCGCTTGCGCCGGGGATTTTGGTTTGCAGCCGGCGCCCACATTTACCGTTCGGCGGTGCATCATATCCACACCAACAGTCTCTGCCCCAGTCGCGCACGGAGCGCGCAATCCGCGCCAGGCGCAGATTTTGGGTAACGACTGCGCCGCCTTCGCCCAGCGTGATGTGGTGCGCGGGGTAGAAGCTGAGCGTCGCCAGGTGCCCGAACGTGCCGACTTGCTTGCCGTCGAACGTGCTGCCCAGCGCGTCGCACATATCCTCGATCACATATAGATCGTGCGCTTGTGCGAAGTCCATCACCGCGTCCATATCGGTAGGATTGCCCAACGTGTGCGCGAAGAATATTGCGCGTGTGCGGGGCGACAGCGCCGCCTCTAGCTGCTCTGGGTCGAGGTTATAGGTGCCGGGTTCGGCGTCGATGAAGACCGGCACCAGCCGGTTTTGTATGATGGGCGCGACCGTGGTCGGGAAGGCTACCGCCGGGGTAATCACCTCGTCGCCTGGTTGCAGCGGCGCGCTCCGTAGCTGTGCCGAGCAGAGCGTGGTCAGTGCGACCAGGTTTGCCGACGAGCCGGAGTTGACCGGGATGACTTCGCGGATGCCGAGGAACGTGCTTAGGCCTTCCTCGAATGCGCGCGCATAGCGCCCGGCGGTCAACCAGAACTCTAGTGATGCATCGACTAGGTTGGTAAGCTCCTCGGCATCGTAAACCCGCCCCGCGTATTGTACGCGGTCTGTGCCGGGCGTGAAGGCATGGTTTTGGTCATGCGCGTGGATCAGCCGGTGATATTCTGTGACCTTTTCCATGATCGCATCGTGCAAGGCTTTGATCTTTGTCTCACGATTAGGGTCATCTAACGGCATAAATCAACTCCGCGTTTCTCTAAAAGTTTTTCTAACCGTCTCATAGTGTCCCACGCAGCCGCATCATCAGCCAGGTCGGGAGCAGCGCCAGCGCCAACAGTGCCGTACACAGGGTGCCGAACTGCGCATGGCTAAATACGAGCATATCTCTGAAATATATCCGCAGCGCCACCTTTGATGCTTTGCGCACGCTCGCGCCCTCTTCGTGTATAACTATCGCATCGGGTATGTAGCGCAGCGCCCAGCCGTCCCGCAGAGCACGGCGGCACCAATCCTCCTCGGTGAAGTAGAGCTTAAACGCTTCGTTGAGCTTGCCGCTTTGCTCCAGGACCGCGCGCCGGATGAGCGTGCACGAGTTCGGGATTACCTCTACGTCGCGCGCCGAGAGCCGGTCCCAGCCGGCATACCAGAGTGCGTCGGCACGGCGTGTGCGCAGCCGCGCGAATATCCGCCCCACGAAGGTATATGCGAGCAGTAGGTCTGTGAAGCCGGAAAAGCGTGCACAGATGCGCTGTGTGCGCCCATCAGGGTAGCGCATCTGACAGCCCAGCGCGCCCACGTCGGGGTGGGCATCCATATATTTGACCAACGTGCCGAGCGCGTCATCTTGCAGCTCGACATCTGTATTCAACAGCAGCACATATTCACCCCGCGCCGCATCGATGCCCTGGTTGTTTGCGCGGGCGAAGTAATAATTATCGGGGTTGGCGATGAGGGCCACGTCGGGGAAGCGAGCACGCACCATGTCGGCGCTGCCGTCCGCCGAGGCGTTATCCACGACGATGACTTCGGTTTCGAGCATCCCCCGCCGTGCTTCGATTGTATCCAGGCAGTGCGCCAGCTCGTCGCGCGTATTGTAGTTGCAGATCACGATGGAAAGTTTCATATGTCGGCTTTATCTTCCGCGATCATGCGCCGCAGACCTTCTTCAAGCGACACTCGCGCTTGCCAACCCAATGCCTTCTCTGTCGCCAGCGGATCGGCGATCTGTACGGCGATCTCGCCGGGGCGCGCCGGCAGTGCTCCCACCCGAACCTTGCCCTTTGCGCCGGATAGCTGCCAGGCGAGCGTTACCACGTCTCGCAGCGACGTACCGTGTCCGGACCCGACCTCGAAGGTGTGTCCTGCCACGTCTGGCGCGGTGGCGGCGGCGATGAATGCTTGCACTACGTCGTCCACGTATACCCAGTCGCGCACCTGTCTGCCATGTGTCATGGCGAAGTCTTCGCCCCGCAGCGCTGCGCGTATCGCCGAAGGGATGAGCGCACGGGCCGATTGTCCGGCGCCGTACACTTGGTATAGCATCAAGCCGAGGATGGGTATACCCTCGGTGCGGTGCAGCATTTCGGCGATCGCCCATGCTGCGCTCTTGCTGGCGGCATAGGGGTTGAGGTTGCTTTTCTCGCCGACGGTGCGCGCTATGACTACGCGCGCCATGCCGGGGGTGGCGTGTCCGGTGGAGAGCGCGCGCAGGAGGTTGAGCGTGCCGTAGAGGTTTATCGATAGCGCGTCTTCGAGCGCCAGGAACGGGTTGCTCACGCCGGTCGCCGCGAGGTGCAAGACGACCTCCGGCGCAGCTTGCGTTACCATGAGGCCGACCGCGTCGGCGTCGCGTAGGTCTGCCGTGTATTGCGTCACTTTATCGTATACTGGGGCCAGGGTGTCGGTTCGCTCGCCGGGCATGATCTGCACCGCTACGCTTGCGCCCCGCTCGACCAACTGTGCCGTGAGGCGTGAGCCGATGAAGCCTGCTGCCCCGGTGACCAAAACGCACGTGTCTTTAAGCGTCATATCCACCCTCTAGGAAACTGCGATACCATGCCATACTCTCGCGCAGGCCCTCGGTGAGGGTGTGTTGTGGCTCCCATCCGAGGATGCGCCCGGCCTTCTCGCTGGAGAGATATTGTTCAGGGATTTCGTTGTTGGCGCGGTTTTCGATAATCGGTTCGAGGTCGGGGTGTTCCGAGATGCCGATGATCGTGTTCACCAGCGTATCGACGCGCTGTGGCGCGTCCATGCCGAAGTTGAAGGCTTCGCCGTAGAGTGCCCGATCTTCCAGCGCCTCCGCCAGCATGAGGTAGGCATGGACGACGTCTGCTACATAGACATAATCGCGCCGCATGGTGCCGTCTGAGCGGACGATGGGGCGCTCGCCGCGCAGCACTGCGCGCATGGTGCCGGGGACGATGCGGTTCCAGTTCAGGTCGCCACCGCCGTAGAGGTTGCCGCAGCGTGTTATGGCGACAGGCAGCCCGTAAGTATTGGCGTAGGTCTGTGCGATCAAGTCGGCGCAGCTCTTGCTCACATCGTATGGGTGCTTGCCCTGTAACGGGCTGGCTTCGGTGTAGGGGAGCGTGGCTTGTGTGCCGTAGGCTTTATCGCTGGATGCAACCACGACACGCCCGGTCTTGGGCCAATTGCGCGCGGCTTCGAGCACGGTCCATGTGCCTCTGATGTTGCTCTCGAAGGTGCTGATAGGCGAACGGTTGGCGATGCCGACGAGGGTTTGTGCCGCGAGGTGAAAGCAGGTGTCGATCTCATATTCGGCGAAGGTGCGCGTCATAAGCGCCGCGTCGCAGATGTCACCGCGCACGATTGAGATGCGGTCGAGGGTACCGTTGCGCACCAACAATGATCTGGGCACCCAGTCGCGCATCAGGCCGACGACCTGTGCGCCGCGCTCTACCAGCGCTTTGGTTAGCCACGTGCCGAGCAGCCCTGTGCAGCCGGTTACCAATACCGGACGGTCTCGCCAAAAGTTTTCACGCCTCATGCTGTCTCCTTACCTGTACGGTTTGTGTGGTTTGCCAAGAAAAGATGCGACTGAATTTTGTCTCAATAAGCGAGATTTTGCTATTCTATTGTGGTTATTGGGTTTTTGAGTTTGTGAAAGAAGGGATGTCAACCATGCGCGATGATACCTCGGAGCAGGCCCCGGTCCCGGTTGTGATCTTGTGCGGTGGGCAGGGCACACGGATGCGCGGCGATTCTAAGATCAAAAAAGAGCTTGTGCCGGTCGGCGGGCGCCCTATGCTCTGGCACATGATGAAGTACTATGCGGCATATGGACATAGGCACTTCTTCTTGGCGCTGGGTTTCGGTGCCGACCAGATCAAGCGCTACTTTCTGGAATATGACCTGATGCAGCGTGACTTCACGCTCAGCCTGGGCCTGCCATCTCATCCGACTTTTCATGACCATCACGACGAGAGCGGCTGGCAGATCACTTTTATCGATACCGGTTTGCATACCAATAAGGCCGCGCGCATCCGCAAGGTGATGTCACACCTGCCGGGGGCGCGCTTCTTCTGCGCGTACGGCGATGATGTGAGCACGGTAGACCTGGATGCACTCCTACGCTTTCATCGGGCACATGGCAAGCTCGCCACGCTGACCGCCATCCGGCCTCACTCGCAGTTTGGTGTGCTCGACCTGGCCGAGGATGGGCAGGTGCTCGGCTTCCGCGAGAAGCCTCAGCTTGACTATTGGATCAACGGCGGGTTTATGGTGTTCGAGCCGGGCATATTCGACTATCTGCAGAACGGCGATGATCTGGACCTTGAGCGCGAGGTCTTCGCAGCGCTGGCGAGCGATGCACAGTTGATGGTTTATCGGCACAGTGGATATTGGCATACTATGAACACGTTTAAGGATGTCGAAGCGGCGGAGCGTTTATGGCAGGGGGGGAAGGCGCCGTGGAAGATATGGTAATTCCGGCGCTGCATTCTCCCGGCACTTTTAGAGGGGGGCACGCGAGGCTTGGGAGTTTTGTTCTCAGTAGAGAGCGGGCGACGGGCTTGTTGTTCTTGTTGATATTGCTATCGGGCTATGTGCTGCGGTTGGTGTTGGCTGCGCAAGCGCCGCATCCCGGCATCGCAGACCCTAATCATTACTACAACTTGGCGCAGAGCCTCCGGGAGGGGCGTGGCTTTGTCATTGATTATGTGTGGCAATACCACATCCCCCCCGACGATGTAACTCACCCTATTGACCATTGGATGCCGCTTACGGCGGTGTGGCCGGCGGTCTCACAGAGCGTGTTTGGTGGGTCGGTGTTCGCGGCGCTGTTACCATCGGTGCTGGCGGGCAGTCTATTGCCGCTGCTGAGCGCACATCTTGCCGGCAGGCTGGGCGCAGGACCTGAGGGGCGTTTATTTGCGTTGGCCGCCACCGCGTTTATACCGGAGTTTGTTCTAAACTCGCTGCGTCCCGACACTACGATCTTTTATATCTGGTTCGTGGGGTTGGCTATGTTGGCGCTCTATGGCGCCGGCGCTGACCCTCGCCGGTCTAAGCTGCTGCCTGTTGCGTTGAGCGGGGTTTTGGTTGGCTTGGCGCACCTGACGCGGCAGGATGGCGTGTTGATGTTGTTTGTCTTTGTGTGCTATGTGTTGATATACCGGCGGCGTGCGCTGTGGCGGTATGTGTGCATGATCCTGTTGGGTTATCTGTTGGTCTTTGCGCCGTGGATGGTGCGTAACCGGGCGGTGCTCGGTGTGTGGATGCCCTCTGGTGCATCGCGCTCTCTGTTCCTGACCACGCTCATTGACCAGTATAGCTATGCCGGGCATTTCTCGTTGCAGACCTATCTTGATTGGGGCCTCGGCAACATTATCGGCAAACGGGTATTTGAGGCGGCGGCGAGCATTCGGCTGCTCTATGTTTTACCGGGCGCGGTATTGAGCATCGCGGCGCTGCTTGGCTTGAGTGCGGTTGGGCGGCGGCGTGGGGAACGTCTGCGTTTGTTGACGCTGCCGCTGCTGATGCTGGCGGTACTGTTTGGTTTCTATGTAGGGCTGACGCCTTTCCTCAGTCAGGGCGGGAGCTTCAAGAAGAGCTATATGGCGGTGTTGCCTTTCGTGATAGCGCTTG
>CAZJBO010000167.1:0-6224 GCA_964544075.1 uncultured Anaerolineae bacterium | reverse complement strand
GGGAGAATTCTACCACGGAGAACGCTGTGGTGTCTTCCCCCCGATGCGCGGCCTAACGGATCAAACGTTCGTGGCGCATGACCACACTCTCGACCATGCCGATGCCCATCATCATGGTGAGCAGCGAGCTGATGCCCGAACTGATGAAAGGCAGGGTTAACCCGGTCACCGGGATCATGCCCAGGTTCATGCCGATGCTCACCATGGTCTGGAAGAAGATATTGCCGGCCACACCATAGCAGATCAGGCTACCGAGCGCGTCGCGGGCCAGGCGTGCCGCGCGTAGGATGCGGAAGATCAGCGCGCCGATGAGCAGCAGCACTGCCATGCACCCCACGAATCCTAACTCTTCGGCGATGACCGAGAAAATAAAGTCGGTGTGGCGCACCCGCAGGAAGCGCAGCTGACTTTGGGTGCCCTGTGCATAGCCCTTGCCCAGCAGCCCGCCCGACCCTATGGCGATCTTCGCTTGGTCGATATTGTATTGCGCGTCTTTGTCGCCCTCCGGGTTGATGAACTGGATGATACGCTCGCGTTGATAAAGTTCCATCACGCTCCAGACCAGCGGGAAGAGCACCAACCCGACGAGTAAAAACGCGCCGATGTGGGCCATACGCAACCCCGCGCCCCAGACCATCACGAACCAGATCACCATGAGGACGATTGCGGTGCTCATATCCGGCTGTATAAAGATCAGGCCAGCCGGTAGCGCCATGTAGAACAAAGACCCCAGCAAGGTCTGCAGGCTCCCGATGCGTTCATAGCGCGGCGCGAGATATTGGGCAAGGGTGAGCACAAGCAACACCTTACCAAGCTCAGATGGTTGGATAGGGATACCGACGGTGAGCCAGCGTTGTGCACCGGCAGAGCCGACCACGCCCAAGCCGACCACCAAGCCCAGCAAAACGATGAGAAATCCATAAATCCAGTTGTGGATGGCGCCTAGTAATCGGTAATCGATGGCGGCCATAATGAAGATGAGCACAAAGCCCGCCGCGCCAAACTGGATTTGGCGCGGCACGCGGTTTTGCAAGTCCGGGTCGATGGCGTCTGTCGTGGCGCTGCGGATCATAAGGATACCGAAGATCACCAACAGCACTACCAAGCCAAGCATAACATAATCAAAGTTGCGCCATTCGCTTATCATAAGCTCTATTATACCCCAAAGCACACTATTCGAGCGCCGCCAACAAGCGCGCTTGGAGCGCCAGCGCCTCGTTTGACAGCGTCTGGGCGCGTGGACGTGGCAGCGGCACCGATAGCTCAAGGGATATCCGCGCAGGCCGAGGGCTGAGCACGATCACCCGGTCGGCCAGGAAAACCGCTTCTTCCACATCGTGTGTGATAAAGAGAATGGTCTGCCTAAACTGTCGCCATATCCCCAACAGCCAGCGTTGCAAAGCGCGCCGCGTCAGGGCATCGAGCGCGCCGAAAGGCTCGTCGAGCAAGATCACATCGCGGTCACAGAGAAAGGTGCGCAAGAGCGCCGCACGCTGCCGCATCCCTCCGCTGAGGGTGGCGGGGTAGGCCTTCTCGAACCCCTCTAGACCAAAGAGCGGGAGCAGCGCGCGTGCACGTGCCCGCGCCGCATGTTTCGAAACCCCCGTCAGCTCCAGGCCCACGATGACGTTATCCAGCACAGTGCGCCAGGGCAGCAAAAGATCGCGTTGGGGCATGTATCCGACCCGACCCGCGCGCCCGCCGGACGGCGTGCCATCAATGAGCACCGTGCCCGTATCCGGCGTCACCAGGCCGGTGATGATGTTAAAGATCGTGCTCTTGCCTGAGCCGCTCGGCCCGATGATGGTCACGAACTCGCCGGCGCGCGCTGCCAGCGAGATGTCATCCAGCGCCCAAACCACGCCGCCCTCATCACGGAAGGTCTTGCTCACATTGCGCAGCTCGATACATGGGGGGGCGTTAGCTTGCAGTTGGTTCATAGGATTCGGATTTTACCACAGAGGGAACGGAGAAAAGAAAAGGGGTGCACGCACAACACTTCCGGTAGATGCGTGTAGTGGCCCCCAAAACCTCTGTGGTCCCTGTGCCCTCCGTTCTCTAGTCTGTGTTTTCGGCGCTTTCATCATCTTCTTCGATATCTTCGGGCAGCGGCGGCAAGAAGTCATTCGTGAAGGCGGCTTCTACATCGATTGTCTCTTCGAGCGCGCCTCCCTCTACCAGGAACTCGGTGAACGCCTCCCATACCTCCAACGATTGCGCACCCCAACGCGGCGCATCGGCCTGATATTGATCGGCAAGCCAATCTTGGCTCTTGTGCACCAGCGCCGCGTCCAGCTCCGGCACCGCCTCCAACAGGATGTCTGCCGCAGCTTCGGGGTGTTCGATTGCCCAGGTGTAGCCCCGCGCCACCGCCCCGGTGAACGCCCGCACCACGTCGGGCTGTTCTTCGATCATCGCTTCGCCGGTGATGAGAACCGGGGTGTAGTAGTCGGGCACGCAGTCGGCGTAGTCTTGCAGCATCAAGACATCCAAGTCTATGTCCTGCAACGCAGCGCGCATCCCATCCCAGGCATAGAAAATCCACGCGATATCGACGCGCCCGGTCTCCAGTAGGGGCAAAGCATCGACAAAGCCTACGTCTACCATCTCCGGCATGGCGGCGTCTGCGCCATCACACGACATAAGCAGCTCCAACATAGGCTCTTCAATGCTGCTGCCAAACGCGCCATAGGTCAAGCCCTCCAGGTCGGCGGGGGCTTCGACGCCGTGCGTGGTCAGGGTGGCAAAGCCCGATGTGTTGTGTTGGATAATCGCGGCAATCGATACAACCGGTATCTCGGCAGCGCGGCTAAACGTCATCCACTCCTGGAAGCTGATCCCGAATTCGGCGGCCCCGGTAGCAACGATCTGCTCCACGGGGATGTCGCCGCTCGGCTCAACGATCTCTACCGTTAAACCGGCTTCCTCAAAATAGCCGTTTGCCAGCGCTACGTATATCCCGGTGTGGTTGGTGTTGGGGGACCAGTCGAGCATTAGGGTAACCTCGGCGGGTTCCTCAAGCCTGAAGGGGGGCGGGGGTGCGTCCTCTTGCGCCGTGACCGGCACTATGGCCGACAGCACGAGCAATAGCACAAGCGATAGCATTTTACTTTTGTTGAGCATGTTTCATTCTCCGTGTACTTTCATTCATAGGTAACTACTCGGCCTGGGACAGGGCCGGGCGAGCCACGTGCGCAACCCGACTCCTTCCGGTGTTTCAAACCTCCGCCGCCGAGCGCCTAGTAAATCCCCGGTTCGTTCCACTGCGCAGCGCGCGAACTCGTGTAATACCACGGCAGCGCGGCGCGCTCTGCCAACCAGATTAGCCCAAACAGCCCAATGCTTAGCAGCGCGGTCACCGCCACGCCCGCCAGCACTTGAGCGGTCGCGGATGAACGGAACGAGCGTTGGATAAACACACCCAGCCCCTTCTGTGCGCCCACCCACTCGCCGAATATCGCACCGATAACGGCGTAGGTGGCGGCGATGCGAAGACCGCTAAACAGCCCCGGCAGCGCTGCCGGGAACCGCACCTTACGCCAGACTTGACCGCGCGTCGCGCCCATCGCGCGGAACCATGCCAAGATGTCGGGGTCGGCGGCGGCCAAGCCATCGCTCGTACTGACCACGATCGGGAAGAAGCACACCAACACGACGACGATCACCTTTGGCGCGGTCCCGAAGCCAAACAGGATCACCAGCCAGGGCGCAAGCACGAAGAGCGGCACGGTCTGCGAGAGCACCAACAGCGGATACAGCGCCCGGCGCACCGGCGGCGAGAGGTCGATCAGCGCCGCCAGCCCCACCCCTATCAGCAATGCGAGCAGCAGGCCCAACACGGCCTCATACAGGGTGTGCGCGGAATGCTCCAGCAGCGCGGCGCGCTGTTCCCAGGCGGCACGCACTATCATAGAGGGGGGCGGCAGCTTCCACACCGGCACACCCCGCGCCGCCACGCCCGCTTCCCATGCGGTCAAGAGCGCCAAGAGCAACGCGGCAGGGGGCATAGCTCTACGCATTATGGATGGTTTCAACGGTACTTTTCGAGCTTGGCGTCGATGGTCGAGCCGTCTAATGCGTCGGCAATCTTGATAAAGGTGACGACTTGCCCGGCGCCTGCCTCAAAGCAGGCCAGGTGTGCCGCCTTCGCCGCCGCCAAGACCGCATCGAGCGTGCCCTCCATTGCCGTCTCCAACGGCCCGACTTTGTAGCGCACGCCGGTAGCGGCGATGGCTTCGATGGCTTTATCGACGATGGGGTAAACATCTGCGTGCAAGGGCAAAACCTGCACAGCGGCGGTCACGATGCGGTCATTTTTTTCTGTCTCGCTCATTGACATCATTTTCCTTTTAGGTACCGGTCAATTGATCGAAAAGATATCTATTCGCCTGCTCTCTGTGGGGGCTTTGGGCCTCAGGTGAATAAGCACGATGTTCTATCGGATGGTCACCTCAGGCGCGGCCTGTTGTGTATATCGCCAAGAGCCGCCCGCTTTCTACCCATACCTCGGCGCACGTCTGCGCCATCACGTTGCTCATGCCGCGCGCGCGTCCAAAGCACAATGTTTCGCCGCGCAACGGATAGCGCAGACCCTCGGAACGCACGCCTTGCGCGTCGCCGCCAAAGGGCAATAGCGAGAGCGTATCCCCCACGTCACCCTTGATCGCCGTGTGCTTCTCAACCAGCCATACGGTCTGCCGCCCGTTGACCAGGCGTACATCAATGCCGCGCAGCTCCGGCAGCGCCAGGAGCATCACATTGCCGATTGTCTGATCGATGCGCCCACCGGTTGCTCCGATCACACGGATTTGCGTTGCACCGCGCTCGGCGGCCAGCATCAAGGCCAGCTCAAGATCGGTCTGGTCTTTGTCGGGCGGGGCACGGTGAACCTCTGCACCATGCGGCATACGTTGGAGGGAGTCCATATCACCGACTACTAGGTCAACGTGCCAGCCCAGCTCTTCGGCGTGGCGCGCGCCGCCATCTGCGGCGATGATGAGCGCGTCTCCGTCTATGGTTGGGTCGAGGGCTTTGTAGATAGCGGGCCCGTTGTTCAGTCTGCCGTTGGCAAAGATTAGTGTATACAATTGAAAAAGCCACCTCTCGCCGGGGGGAGGTGGCTTGATGCTCTATCGCGTTCCCTCCGCCGGCATTACCCGGATCAGGTTTCAAGGGTCGATGCTGCGCATCCTCTCAGCCTGGGTTGATTCAAGCTCCCCTGTATGTATTGTGCCGAGATTATAACGAGTGTGCGCTATGCTGCCAAACATAGCTTCGCCACACAACACACCGAAATGTGGTTGTCTGCTCTAAAGGGTTGTACACTTTCCTAGATTGTTTGGTGTTTGAAATGAGGAGCTGCCGATGTCTAACGATCCGTTCTTGAAACAATTGCTTGCACTACCGATCGTGCTCTACGCCGAGATGTCGCCCGACCGTAAGTGGGTGGCCTTTGTTTGGTACCGTGTGCACGAGAACTCCGATGTCTTTCTCGTCCCTACCGATGGGTCTACCCCGCCCGTTGCGCTCACCCACACACCAGAGTTTACCTGGCTGGCAAGCTGGACCCCCGACTCGCGCGCGGTTATCGTATCTGAAGACCGCGCCCGCAACGAACGCGCTTGTCTGTTCCGTGTTGATGTAGATGCGCCGGGCAAGATGCAGCTGCTCACCGATGACCGACCTGATTACTTCATCCGGGGCGGGAGCCTCCACCCCGACGGCCACACTCTCATCTACGGCGCGAACTATGACTTCGAGGCCGGTAAGGAGATTGAGCCGACCTGGGTCTATCGCCATGACCTACAGACCGGCACGCGCACCCCCATTGCCCGCCCCCAAAAGGCGGCTTGGGCCAATATCATGCTGAACCGCTCCGGCACGCATGTGCTCTATGCGCGCAAGGACCGTCACCCTGCCGGGCGCCAGTTCCACTTGGTAGATATCGACGGCAAAGAAGACCGCGAGATTCTCAACTTTGGCGATACAACCAAAGTGTTTGCTAAGTGGCTCCCCGACGGCGAGAACATCTTGTTCCTCACCGAATCCACCGACGGTATGGTACAGGACCACATGACGCTTGGTATCTATAACCATGTCGAAGGCGGGATACGCTGGCTGATCGATAACCCCGCGCGCAATATCGAGAGCATGTCGGTCTCGCCAGACGGTGCGATCATCGTAAACGAGGTACGCGATGCACGCCGCATCGCAAGCTATATCGA
>CAZJBO010000166.1:0-6293 GCA_964544075.1 uncultured Anaerolineae bacterium | reverse complement strand
AGTGTGCGTCGGCGTTCTAACGAGTCCTCATAATTGTTATTGATGTAAATCTGCAAGTTGTTATCGCCAACGGCGACCTGTGCGCCGGCGCTATTGTTGATCTCGACCTTGATGTCGGCAATCTGCCGCCGGACATCTTCAAGCCCTTCGCCGACAGGCCGACCCCGATTAAGCAAGGTCTGGAGCATCTCTTCGTCTTCGAGCAATGCATTTAGCCGGTTCTGCAGTTCGGTGATGTCAGGCATGTTGTGTGTTCCTTGTGCGCGAGGCCGTAATACACGCTATTATACACGCGCGCACCGAAACGCAAAAAGCCCGCCGGGAGGCGGGCCAGGCAGCCGTCCTGTTTTGCAAAGCGTGCCAAACTCCAGGTTATTCTTCCTGCTGCGGCTCGACAGATGCAGCAGCTTCTTGGGCGGCGAGCATCGCTTGCTTGGCCGCCGCCGGGCTGATCTCGCTGCCTCGGAAGTAGGCTGCAATGGCAACACTGGCGACCGAGAAGATCACGCCGACCACCAACCCAACGAATATAACCTGGAGGGGGCCGTTGCCCGCGCCGAGCGCGATCAGAGCAACCAACACTACGTTAATCACCGTCCCTATCAGCGTTACCTGAGCCACCGGCGCGAGGCCTCGGCGCGTGATAATGTACATGGCGACCAGGACGATGGCGAAAAGAGCGAAGAAAATAATATTTGCACCTTCTAGATTATTCATCATATGCTCCTAAAACTTTTTTAGCTTAATTGTTTTTCGGGCGGGCATCTCACGGCACATCATACAGCCGAACCTCCGCGTTACCGGCAGCCGCCAGCCTCGACCCCGACCACGCGACCGAGTTCGCCATGAACCCGTCGAACTGTAGCAACTGTGTGCCGCTGCTGGCATCCCAGACACGCACAGTACTATCGCTGCCCACGCTTGCCAGTCGTGCGCCGTCCGGGGACCATGCGACCCCCGCAGTCGCGCCGCCGTGACCGTCCATCTGGGCGATGGGCGCGCCAGATGCGGCGTCCCAAGTGCGCACGTTATACACGTTTTCTGCGCCGCTGGCGAGTCGGTTGCCATCAAGCGACCACGCTACCGCGTGCACCGCCGCTCCATGCCCTGTGATGCTAAACAGCTCGGTCCCGGCGTTGGCGTCCCACACGCGCACGCTCATATCGGCGCTGGCGCTCGCCAGGCGTGTGCTATCCGGCGACCACGCGACCGCATTAACCGCGCCGGTGTGGTCGGTGATGTTTATATACTGCGTCTCGGTCGCCACATCCCATATAATAATCCGCCCCGCGCTGCCGCTGCTGCTGGCAATGTGCGCGCCGTTCGGCGACCATGCCACCGTACGCGCCGGTCCCTCATTGTTCAGCATCGCCAGCTGTGCTTGCATCCCCACGTCCCAGATGCGCACCGTCCCGTCGGCGCTCCCGGTCGCCAGCTTCGACCCGTCCGGCGACCACGTCACCGCGTACACATCACCGGTGTGCCCGGAGAGGGTCGCTTGCACGGTCTGGCTGGCGACATCCCACACCAAAACTCTGGGGTCGGATGCGTCGCCCGCGCCGGCCACCTTCGAGCCATCCGGCGACCAGGCCGCATCCCAGACCATGCCCGAAAAACCGCTTAGGCCAACCGCAGCCGGGGTCGCGGTCGGGATGAGGGTTTCGGTTGGGGTGACGGTCGCGGTCGGCGTTTCGGTCGGGGTCGCGGTGGGGGTCGTGGTGGACGTCGCGGAGGGGGTGAAGGTCGGTGATGGGGTCATGGTCGCGGTCGGGGTCGCGGTCGGCACACCGGTCGGGTAGGGTGTATAGGTGGGGTAGGGCGTATATGTAGACTGCGGGGTGGCGCTAACCAACGGTGTAACCGTCGGGGCGGGCGAAGTGGTCGCGCTGGGCGTCGGCGAAGCGGTAGCGGTCACGGTGGGGGTAGTAGTAGAGGTTGAAAGCGGCGCGGCGTCCACGCCGTCTGGGATACCGTCGGCGTCGGTATCGGCGTTTTTGGGGTTCATGCCACGCGATACTTCGTCGCCATCCGAGACATTATCGTCATCAGAATCCCAGTCGAGCGGATCGGTGCCGCGCGATGTGACCTCTTGGCCGTCGTTCAGGCCGTCGCCGTCGGTATCGGCGTTATTGGGATCGGTGCCGAGGCTTCTCTCGCGCGCGTTGCTGAGGCCGTCGCTGTCATCGTCGCCGACGGCTTGGGCGGTCTGGGCAGCAATGGTGCCGGTCAGCGCGATGGCGCCCTCGGCGGTCTGGGTACCGGCGATCTTTTCGGCGTCGTGTGTCTGTGCCGCCTCCAACGCCGCGAGCGTCAAGGTCGTATCAGGGGTGACGGTGCCCTTGAGTTCGCCGCCCTTGCTGCCGCCGCGCAGCGCGAAGATGGTCAATACCAGACACAAGGCCATAAACGCAGCGGCTCCGCCCAGCGCCCAAGTGGGGATCAGCGGAGGTACAAAGATGCTGCCCTTCTGAGTAGCTTTGCCCTGTTCGAGGGTTTTGATGTTAACTTCGAACGAAACCTGTTTGGGGCTGATGGCGATGGGGCGTTTTTGGGGAATGACCTTGATGGGGATATGGGCGGTTTGGGCAGGCGCGAGGCTGAACTTTGGCTGGCTGATGGCGAAGGTTACATCACCGGCGGCGCGCGCGCTGAGCATATAGTTGCCGGTGGCGTTGCCGGTGTTGGTGACCTTCAGCATAGCCTCGCCCTTGCCCTCGATGCGCGTCGGGCGCAGGTCGGTGACGAAGCTGTGCATGGGCGCGATCTGCAACGCGCCGTTGATGGCGGCGACCTCGTTTTTCTGCTGTTGGCTGGTCACCTTGAGCTGGAAGTTATGGACACCGGCGGTGCTGTGGCTGGCGCGCGGCGGATGGAAGCGCACCGCCACAACGCCCCGGTCGCCGGGCAATAGCTGCAATGGCTCGCTCGGTGCGGTGACCCATTCGCGCGGCAGCCCGGTGATTTTGATGGCGAAGCGATCGACGCTATCGCCCTGGTTCAGGACCTCCACCGACATTTCGGTATAGCCGCCCGGCTCGACCTGTAGGTTGGTGGGAGCGACCGCCATCGCCATCTGCCCTGATGCGCTCTTGGTGACCGTTGCGCCGGGCTGGTCGGCGGTCTCCAGGCTTGCGCTTATGCCGGGCGATACCGGCGCGCTGTAGCCGGTAGGGGCTTGTGCGCGCGCCGATTCTAGCGTGATGCGGTAGGTCCCGATGCGCACGATCTGCCCCGGCTCCCAGGGCTGCGGCACGTTCGGCAACAAGCGTGTATCGCCGAGCCATGTACCGTTGGTGGTGCCGAGGTCGGTGATGCGATAGCGACCATCGGCGCCCCGATCGACAAGGGCATGGCGGCGCGAGACTTTATCGCCGACGATGCAGATGTCGTTATCGGGCACGCGCCCGATGCGCAGCACGCCTTGTTTGATCGTGACGGTGCGGGTGGGCGTACCGGCCTCTCCGACGATGACGAGACGGTCATATTGTGCCTGGCTTGGGCTGTGGGGCGGTGGGGTGTGAGGGGGCATGACGGGGTCGACGGGTTTGCTCATTAGGAAGGTTGCCAAGCTGTCAACGTGGGTGGGTGCGGTATCGGGCAGCTGAGATTCTCCCTCAACGAGGCGTTTTTGTACCACCTGGAGCGCGCGAGCCATCTCGCCGGCGGTTTGGAAGCGCTTGACGGGGGGCTTTTCCATGCTTTTCATAATCACGCCGACGAGTTCGGGCGGGAGGTTGGGCCGGTAAGAATCGGGGGGTGGGAGGGGATCGCGGGTATGCATCCGGATGGCTTGGGTGATGGATGTGGGCTGATAGGGCAAGCGTCCGGCGATGAGTTCGTAGAGCATGACGCCGAGCGCGTAGATATCGGTGCGGGCGTCCACGTCTTCGGCCAAGCATTGTTCCGGCGACATATAGGGATAGGTACCCATAGGCTGCCCGGTGACCGAGTGGACGCCGCCTTCGGCGAGCTTCGCCAGGCCGAAGTCGGTGAGCACGGCGCGGAACTTGGGGGCTTGGACCTGGGCGCTGGAGAGCTTGAGGATTACGTTATCGGGTTTGATGTCGCGGTGGACCATGCCGCTCTGGTGTGCATAGTTGAGTGCGTCGGCGATCTGGCGGGTGAGTTCGATGGCTTCGAGGACATCGATGAACTTATGCATCTCGTAGAGGCGATGCAAATAATCGCGAAGGCTGCCGCCGGTGACGAGTTCCATCACGAGGAAGAGTTGGTCGTGTTCGAGTCCGAAGTAGAGGACGCGCACGATGCTGGGGTGGTCGAGGCGAGCGGCGGCGCGGGCTTCCTGGAGGAAGCGTTGTTGGAATTGCGGCTGAGCGGCCAGGTGTGGGTGCATGATCTTCAGCGCGACTGCGCGCTGGAGGTGCAGGTCGGTTGCCTGGTATACCCCGCCCATGCCGCCCTGACCCAACAGGTGATCGATTCGGTAGTGGCCTATGGTGTGGCCGGTCATGTCGATGCCCATAGTTTTACCCCAATTGTGATGATATCGCCGACGCCTATTAATATATCATAGAACAAAGCGGAAAGGGTAAACGAGGGCTTAGGATGATTTTGGGGATTTGTCGTCAAAACGCTTGATTTTTGGTCGAGTTCGGGGTATCATCCTGCCGTCATTGGGGGCGTAGTGTAGCGGTTAACATGCCGGCCTGTCAAGCCGGAGATCGCGGGTTCGAATCCCGTCGCTCCCGTATAATGAACTGGACATTGGCGAAAAGCACCTTAACAACTGAAAAACAGGCACATAAGGTTGAATGGTATAGGCGCGCGAAAACAACCGAGGCTCAACAGAGGTTGAAACACATCGGTGGGCGCGCAGGCGGACAAGGGAGAGCAGGAGGCTATGTATCTAAGCGCAGAAAGTGCTGAAGCACAGCCTGAGTATCGCCGGTTTCGACTGCCATCTGAATAGCGCCGGTCAACCAAGCAACCGCGTGCTCGTCTCGATGCCGCCGGATGATGTCGCCGTAGGTTTTGATCTGGGCAGAACGTTCGTGAGCAAAGCGTTGCTCGACGTAAGCCCAAGCCAGATGAACGACGACCATGTATCTGTCCACCGCCTCGTAGGACTGGACGCGAAAATCGGCCAGCCCCAGTTGGGTCTTGAGATAGAAGTTGACGACTTCGCATGACCAACGCCAAGCGTATCCTTGCAGGGTTTGTTTGGCCGAGCAAGCGAGGTCCGTACAAGCAAAGTACGCCGGGGATCGCTCCCTGGGGTGCCGTTTCGAAAAGAAAACGCGGACATTGTAAGGAACGTCGGCTAAACGGCCGTCGCGCCGTCGCACATAGTAAGTTGAAGTGTTCCCGTCCGCAGTGGTCACGCGGATGCGCGTGTACCACCGATGCTTGAGCGCTTGAGCGTGCTTGTCGATGCGTGTATCGTCGAGTTTGCGGTTCTTTTTGAGACCGCAGGTCACATGCCATTCCTGGCGGCGGACATATTTGATGAGCCGTTTTGAAGCATACCAACTGTCGAACTGCACATAGACCTGCCAGCCAGGTGGGATATGTGGCCGTAGTTCGACCAAGATTTGGCGCGCGAGCCGGTACTTGCTGCGAAATCGTATCCGTTGGCCGGGTTCTCGATGGCGGTTGAGCCGCCGCACCGTCTTTTCGCGTAAGTATAGTCGTACATCGACCGTTGCGACATTGCCGCCCACGCGCAGGGTGCATCCCAGGTAACAAAATGCATTCTTGTAACGCGGCTTGCTTTTGGTGCTTTCGCTGTGGTCGTGGTGCCAGTCTACCGGTTCCAGGCTGCGGGTCGCCTTGTCTTTCTCGCCGAGCGAGTCGTCGATGTTGATGTAGATCACTTTGGGCGCCTCGGTACGGTCGGCTTCTGCCAACAGCCATTTGACCTGGTGTGCCCGTAGCGCCTCGCGTACCTCGTCGGCGCACCACGGGCTGATGCGGAGAAAGTCCGCCATGTTCGAGGCGTCGGGAGCGGTGACGAATTGCCGTTGCAGCGCCGCAAGTGTCTTTTCGTCTTCGCACACTAACAAAGCATCGGCCATATTGAGCATATGGCGACGTTGTGGTTCGGAGAGTCTGATGCTTGACTGTTCCAAGAATATGCACAGTTTCGGCGAATTGTGTAGAATACGAGTAAGCATGGAGTGCTCTCCTGTTGGAATCGGTAGGCTTGCTTCTTTTCTTTAGCCTACTCAGGAGGTACTCCATGTCCAATTTACCTTTCACCCTTTTTCGCCAGAGTCCAGTATCTGATCAAAGCGAACCACGAAGGACGGATACCCTTGTGAATCCCCTTATGA
>CAZJBO010000165.1:0-6352 GCA_964544075.1 uncultured Anaerolineae bacterium | reverse complement strand
TCGGTCGGCGCCGAGCACCGGCACGCACAACAAATCTACCGTGGGCGCGCCCGGCTTCAGGGTGATCGAGGGCAGATGGATCGCCTCGCGGGTATGCACCACCTCGCCGGGCCGCCAGCCGTCGAGCGAGAGGCGTGTGCCGACCAGAGAGTTGGTCTCTTCCGCCGGCACTACGGCGATCACTTCCAGCTCCTCGGTCCTGGGCCAATAGCGATATAGAGCGATCGAGCTTTCAGGCATGAGGGCGCGCACCTCGGAAAGGACGGCAGGCAGCGCATCGTCCAGCTCTGGGCTGTGCAGCAGAAGCGTGACAACCTCCCGAAAAAGGTGTGCGAGGTTAGAGTTTGAGCGTCCCAACATCAATAATCAGGTCTTCCGTTCGAAGAGGGCGCGCTGCGGGAAGACCAAACGGTCTTGGCTGCGGCTGCCGCGTTCTAGCGCCTGGTGATTGGCGTTCTCGAAGTCGCGATGCAGGTCTTGCACCAAGTCCAGCTGACGCGGGGAAGGCTCTAGCGAGAACAATACGATGGAGGTGGTAAAGCGCCCCGGCACAAAGACCAGCCACCGCCCACCCTCAATCTCGGTGCTCTTGAGACCGGCACCGAACATCTCGCTGGCAGCAGTGCGGAAAGCGCTCAGCATGGGCACAAGCAAGCTGGTCTCGATGCGAAAGTTGCCCAGGGAATACATCGGCATACTGCTATCGTTATCATATAGCGCATACGATAACACCCGTGCCTGATAGTGTTGACGGAGGAAGGCGGTGTGTCCCTCTTGGACGACCTGCCGCCATGCGACCGAGTCGGGGTCGCGTTCCAAGAGGCGTTCGGTGATCTCGCGCTGCTCGTTATAGCGTGTATAGATTGCATTGAACTGCGAGCGGTTGATCTTGCCGGCGGCGAACTCGTTGGCGACCTGTGCCATCTTCTCGCGCAGACGCATCAGAGCTTCCTCGGCACGCTGCCGTTGGCTGAGGGTGGGCGGCGGCTCTGATGATATAACTTCCACATCCTCTCGCGGGTCGGGTTCTATGAGGAAATCGGTCTTGGGGCGCCGTGGTGTCGAGGGACGCAGCCGAGGCTGTGGGGCGGGCACATCGGGACGGACCGGATGTAAGGGAGAGCTTGGCGATAGCTCACCCGGCACATCCTGCTGCTTCAATGGCTCTTGCGTGTCGTTTTCGTTGCTCACGTGCTGGCCGCCTTAGATAAAGGGTATCTGTTCGCCTTGCCCTCTATGGGTGGGACAGGTGAATAAATACAATAAAAGCCGCGCCGCATCTCCTATGCGATAACACCATGATAACAAAAATGCCGGACTTAATAAAGATAATGTTGTGGCATCCCCAAGCCTTGCCCGCCGATTTAGTCTACGGCGTGTCGGCGCGGAGCGCCAGATAGCCCAACCCGCCGAAGAAACGGTCTATGTTGCGTCCGTCAAAGGCGCTTGTCTCCAAGAAGGGCATCCCCATGCTGCGCCCCCAGGCGCGCGCCTCTTCGCGCTGCACCTGATGATCCTTAAGATCGATCTTGTTGGCGACCAGAAGCATCTTTACGCCCGGCACGATCTTAAGAATCTCCTCGCGCCAAACGGCCAGGTTGGTGAAACTATCCGGGCGGGTCACGTCATAGACCAACGCGACCGACCGCGCGCCCTTGTAGAAACGATCGCGGAAAGAGCCGAAACGCTCTTGCCCGGCAATATCCCAAACCGATAGCTTAATCACCGTACCCTGGATGTTCACAACTTTGGTATGAAAGTCCACCCCGATGGTCATCACACGAGAGGCCTCGAACTTTCCTTCGCAGAAGCGGCGTATGATGCTGGTCTTGCCAACTGCGCCATCGCCGGCGACAACAACTTTATATACCGGGATAGCAGGCTTATCGCTCACGCATCTACCTCCATGTGTAGCAGTGTGTGCGCTGCTATAATGTTAATCGAGAAACGCTTTAAGGGCCAACCAGCAGTGTTCGATATATGTTATAATCTCTCCACACACGTGCACACCATATACATGTGCATGAACACGCCCCTGTGAGCCGGGGGTTTTTCTTTGAAAATTTGGTTGCCCTGAGGTGACATGATGTTAGACAAACTAGCCGGCATCGAAACCCGCTACATCGAGATCGAACGCCAGATGTCCGACCCCGCCATCGCATCCGATTATGCGCAGATAGCGCAACTCGCCCAAGAGAAAGCCGGGCTGGAGGAGATCGTCAGCGCGTACCGTGCATACAAGCACGTCCTGACAGAGATCGAAGAGACTAAGCTGCTCCTAGACGACCCCGATATGCGCGCGCTGGCCCAAGAGGAACTCGCTGCGCTGCACACTCAACGCGACACACTAGAGCCTCGGCTCCGCCAACTGCTGCTGCCGAAAGACCCGCGCGACGATAAGAACGTCATCATCGAGATACGCGCCGGGGCCGGCGGCGATGAAGCCGGCATCTTCGGGGCCGATCTCTTCCGCCTGTACAGCCGCTATGCCGAAGCGCGCCACTGGAAGGTCGAGGTGATGAGCGCCAACGAGACCGGCGTCAACGGCTTCAAAGAAATCGTCTTCCAGATCAAAGGCAAGGGCGCCTATAGCCGCCTCAAATACGAAAGCGGCGTCCACCGCGTACAGCGCGTCCCGGTCACCGAAAGCGCCGGACGCATCCACACCAGCACCGCCACCGTCGCCGTGCTCGCCGAGATGGACGAGGTAGACGTAGACCTCGACATGAACGACCTGCACATCGATGTATACCGCTCACGCGGGGCCGGCGGGCAAAGCGTCAATACCACCGATTCGGCGGTGCGCATCACTCACAAGCCGACCGGCCTCGTGGTGGCCTGCCAAGATGAACGCTCGCAGCTCCAGAACCGCACAAAGGCGCTTGCCATCATGCGCGCCCGCCTCTATGAGGCAGAGCAGCAACGCATCCAAGCCGAACACGATGCCGACCGCCGCTCACAGGTGGGGGCAGGGATGCGCAGCGAGAAAATCCGCACCTATAATTACCCACAAAACCGCGTCACCGACCACCGTATCGGCATGAGCATACACAACCTCTCTGCCGTGATGGAAGGCGATATAGATGAGTTTATCGACGAACTGGCCGCACGCGAACAAGCCGAGCGGCTCAAGGCCGTAGAAGCATAACGCGAAGCATAACGATGAAAGAGAACCTCCGGCAATCTATCGGCGAAGCCCTCCGCACGGCCAGCGCCGATCTTCGCCCTATCTCGCTCACCCCGCGCCTCGACGCCGAGGTGATTATGACATCCGCGTTGCACCGTGATCGAGCATACCTGCTTGCTCATCCAGAACAAACCCTAAGCCAAGACGAACAAAACAAATTTGCCTGGGGCATCGAACAGCGCGCCCGCGAGGTGCCGATACCGTACATCACAAAACATTGCGAGTTCTACGGGCTACGCTTCAACGTCAACCGAAGCGTGCTCATACCACGGCCCGAAACCGAACGCCTCATCGAAGCAGCGCTCGCGTGGGCAGAGGGCAGGCCCAACCTGCACATCATTGATGTAGGCACCGGCAGCGGCGCGATCGCGGTCACGCTGGCGAAGCACCTCCCCGACGCGCACGTCACCGCGATCGACATCGAGAGCAAGATATTGCGGCTCGCCCAGACGAACGCCGAACGACACGGGGTTGCAGACCGGATCGCCTTTGAAAATGACATCATATACGTCGGCGAACCGGGCGACCTGATCGCCGCCAACCTGCCCTACATCCCCACGGCGCAGCTCAACCGGATGCCCGGCTACGAACCGCGCGCCGCGCTTGATGGCGGGGAGGACGGGCTGCGCATCATCCGCGCCGTACTGCGCGACATACCACATCTAATGAAAGAGCCGAGTCTGCTGCTGCTTGAAATCGGCGCATTCGACCAAGCAGAGGCGGTCAGCACAATGGTCCGCGATATACTCCCCGGCGCCGAGGTGCGCATCATTCACGATTATGCAGGATTGCCGCGCATCGTGCGCGTAGAGAAGATATGAACATACTCTCCATCACCCATCCCGACGCCACCGCCCGCGCTGCCAGAGCCTTACAAGCCGGGCAGCTCGTAGTCTTGCCCACCGACACAGTCTACGGCATAGCCGCACATCCCGCGCGTCCCGAAGCGATCATCGCGCTATACGCCGCAAAGAAGCGCCCGCCGCTGAAAGCCCTCCCGGTCTTGCTCGACAGCATAAAAGCGGTCGAGCAAATAGCGCAACCGCTCACGCCGACCGCTTACCGGCTGGCCACGGCCTTCTGGCCCGGCCCCCTGACCCTGGTCGTGCCGAAGCGTGATGACCTCTCACCCCTGATTACCACGCTGACCACGGTCGGCGTGCGCGTACCCAACCACAACGCCACCCGCGCGATCATCGAAGCAGCCGGTGGCGCACTGGCGGTGACCAGCGCCAACCTGTCAGACGCCCCGGACGCGGTCACGGTCGATGCGGCGGCGGCGCAGCTCGGTGATGCAGTGGCGCTGTATCTCGACGGGGGCGCTTGTCCCGGTGGGCAGCCTTCGACCGTTGTGCAAATAAAACGAAACATGCTAAAGATACTGCGGCAAGGCCCGATTGACCTGGACGCGCTCCTGGCAACAGGGGCGTAGAAGCAGAAAGGCGCGCCGACTCATCGCCACGGCCCAATTTCCCTAAATGTGTCAAAAAGACTATAATATATTTCTACATATCTTTATTAGGGGGAAAATAACCGTGAACGAAGACAGCAAGATCACAGCGAAGTGCGCGGATTGCCCGCTGCGCAAACGGGCCGAAAAGAACCCTAACGGGTTGCTGTACAGGTTGTGGAAGTGGCACACCAAATGGTGCCCCGGCTGGAAAGCATATCAAAAAGAACTGGCAGAACAGGGCAAGACCGACACCCCATAGAGAACCGAGAACCCACAAAGAGGGGCGCGGTATCAACCATGCCCCCCTTACTCGGCCAGCACACGCACCCCGCCCAAAATATATCGGTCGCCGCTAAGGTTCCCCCCTGGGTCGAATTGATGGATGCGCTGCAACGAGGTCATGCTATACATACCCACCTCGATCATATAATCACCGGGTGGTGCATCATCCGGCACGCGCAGCCGATACGAGGGGTCCCACACCGACTGCCCCGGCAGCCACTTTGAAAACCATAACTGCGTCGGGAACGCACCTCCCAACGGAGTATAGTCTTGCTGCGCCCACACACGGTTTTCCGCGTCAATCAGATGGACAAACACAGTATAGCTTTCCTCCACAGGTGCCAACGCCCGCCATTGCAAAGTTACATCAATCACGTCGCCGGGGGACACCACCAACGGTGTAGGCCAGGGCGCGCGCGCGCCCAATATGGGGAGACCGGCCCACGCCGCCTCTAGCGCAACACGATGACCAATATCGGCCAAACGCGCATAAGACCGGTATCTCGCATCACCCTCAACCGTAATCTCACCCAGGGCAAGCAGAGCGTCGCTGCCCTCAAAGCGTAAATCTTTGCCCGCATTCAGATCACGCAAGCCTATATGCACCGGGTAGCGTCCCGGCGCAAGGTCGAGCGGCAGCCGCAGATCATAGCGCTCGCCGATGATCTCGCCCGGCTCCCACCAGGGCGTCAGCCAATGGCTATCCGTGGTGAAAGCATATTGAATATCGCCCAACTCGACGTAAGGGAAGATAATCGACTCCGGTGGCAGCGCGGCGCGCAGATACAGCACCAACGGCACAATATCCCCCGGCGCAAAGCGCAGCAACGGCAGATCATAGCCCAAGACTTCGACCCCACCGGCGCGCTGCCCAAGCGCATGTTGCAGTGCAGGCTGCGCCCGCGTCGTACTGCCGGTCATATCCCCGGAGGAGGGCGGGAGCAACACACGGTAAAGATCACCGGGTACGGTGCCTGCATGTCCGGCGTACGCCTCGGCAGGGCGCAGCCGAAAGCCCGCATCAACCAGCGCGCGCCGATAGCCGGTGACGTAGACAGGTCCGTCACCGATATGCGCCCAGACGTTATCTACCCAGGGGTTCGCACCGGCGGCCACATATACCAACGTCAAGTCTTCTGCCACGATCGGGCGGCCTTCGACGTGGATGTTGTAGAAAAGCGGCGTGAGGTGCTCCCAGTCCGAGAGCAGCACCGCCCCCCTCCCCTGCCCCACAAAACGCGCATATACATCTTCGACATAATCAGCAGCTGCGCGGTAGGTGCCGAGATTAACGCGCGGCCATAGCACTGTGCCGTGTTGCAGCGGAGGCAAAAGTAAGAGCAGTGCCAGAGCCGGCATGACTACACGAAACCCAACAAGGCGCGGGTACCGGTCCAGACACTCGATAAGCGCAACCGCACCGACACCCA
>CAZJBO010000164.1:0-6357 GCA_964544075.1 uncultured Anaerolineae bacterium | reverse complement strand
CCTTCCTATGCACCTACTGCGGAGCGTGTCAGGATGTATGCGAAACCGATCTGCCGCTCTTGGCCGCCTACGCCAACATCGAGGCCAAGCTAAGCGCGCAGCACGCACGGCCAGACGCTGCCATCGCAGAGTTTATCGCCAAGACCGAAACGAGCGAAGCCTATCAACACGCCGTCGGACTCGTGCCCCTCTTGCCATCTGAGCCGAGCGCGCCGAGCGCCCCCCCCACCCCATCCCGCCGCTCCCCCATCGGCCCACACAGCGTGCTGCGCTCCGAGCACTGCATCAACTGCGGTCGCTGCGCCCAGGTATGCGCACACGACGTGCACGCCCGCCGCCCCGACGACCTGCGCCACATGGCACCACCGACAAGTCACCGCTGCGTGGCCTGCCTCCGCTGCGTACAACAATGCCCTGCACGCGCACTGACCATCGCCCCCTCTTCCACCTACACCGAAATGGGCCGAGGCATCTATACACCGGACGTGGTGCTGTGCCTCGCCCGGCAAGCCTCCGGCAGTGCGACGGCACAACACAGTGCCGAAGTCTGGCGCGACGTCAACCCGGTGGTACACCCCACACTCGCGGCGTCCGAAGTCGAGCCGGAGGTGACGCTAGGCCGCCGCCTCGAACACCTCCAATTCAGCCCCGACGGTCTGACGTCCGTCATGCCGCCTGCCGTTGATCTAGCTCTGCCGTTGATGTTGGCGCTGCCGCCCGGCACGCCGTCCGCACTAAACGACGTGCTGGTATCGGCAGCGCAGACGCTCGGCGTATTGGCGCTGGTCGACTGGGGCAGCACACCCGACGGGAAGTCGAGCGCACACACCGCGCTCCGCCTCCCTGCCGCGCAGCTGGACGCGATGAAAGCACAGGGCACTATGGACAAGATCACGACAGTGGGGCTGCTGGTGCTGGAGGACCTGACAAACACAATCCCCTACCTCCGCACCCGCCATGCACAGATCACGCTGGCAACCGAAATCCCGCTCGACCGGGGCGCGCCAGACGCGGTGCTCAAGGCGGTGAGCATGGGAGTAGATATAGTCATACTAAACGGCGGGGATGGCTTACACAGCGGCAACACCAACTTTGTGCAGCTATCGGCAGTCCACCGCGCCCTCACCGATGCCGCGCGGCGGGGCCGCGTGAGCCTGGTGATGCGCGGCGGGGTCGCCCTGCCAACCCACATGATACAAGCGCTCTTCCTGGGCGCCGACGCGGTGATGATAGATTGGCCGCTGCTGATCGCGCTGGAATGCCGCCTGCAAAACAGCTGCGTCGAGGACGGTCACACTTGCGGGATAGCGGGGGTAGACGTGCGCTGGGCCGGCGCACGGATAAAGAACTTGGTGCACGCCTGGGAGGATGAGCTACGAACAACGCTGGGCGCACTAGGGCTGCGCCGTGCGCATCACCTGCAAGATGCCAGCGATCGGCTCTGCTTCGGCGCCGACGCAGATATGACCAGCCTAAGCGATCTGCGCCGCCTGGACCGCATCGACCAAACGCTCGTCCAATTGTTGGGGAGGTAACAGCGGTTGTGTGACGACAACAACAGCGCATCTCGCTCGACCCACCGGCCCTGTCCACGTCTGCGCCACGCCATCGGTCCGTGGCGTCCCGTGATCGCGCCCACCTGCATCGCTTGCGGTGTGTGTGTGCAGGTGTGCCCGCGCGATGTATTCAGCTTCATGGTCGGGCGGCGGCACATGACCACCCCGCGTGAGGAAAACTGTCTGGGGATGACGGCGTGCGGAGCGTGCGTATCGGCCTGCCCCGCGCGTGCGATCACCATCAAGGCAAGCCCGAATTGGGCGGCGCTGGGCGATGACGATATGTCAAACGCCATCATCGCATCGATCTGGACAATGGCCGAGCATGGCGCCGAAACCGTCGAGGACCCGGTAAGCGTGGACACGCGCGGGCAAGGCTTCGACCGTCTAGGCATCGTGGTGCCGGAGGGTCTGCCGACTCTGCTGCCGGGAGAAGTGAGTTTGCGTGTGTCACTACACCACCGAGGGCAAGAGGTTCAGATCAAACTGCCCATCATCGGCAGTGCGCTGCGCACGGCGGCGCGCTCTGCCCCGCTGACCCTGGCGCGCGCAGCGGCAGCACAAGCCCTGGGCACCTTCACGACCTATACCGGCGGTGCGCTCCCCCCGGCGCTGGAGCCTTACGCCGCCTGCCTGATAATAGAGATCGCCGAAGGTTTCGATACAGAAAGCCCCGTAACCGAAGCATTGCTTGCACAGGCCCCCGCAATCGCGCTGCGCCCACCCTTCGCAGACATCCACGCGCTCGACGATCTGGCGGCACTGTTCGATTGGCTGCATCTGATTAACCCCGGCGCGCTGCGCATGGTCACACTAGATGCCTCTATCAACGCAGCACAAGCCAGTACAGCGGCGGCGCAAGCCGGTGCACACGTGATACACTTGGCCGGCGGAGCGTCTCCGGCACAGGTGGCGGGCAGCGTCCACGCAGTCCACCGCGCCCTGTGCTCTGCCGGTTTGCGCGATATGGTGGCTCTGGTGGCGGGAGGGATGCGGACTCCGTTTGATGTGCTTAAAGCGATCGCGCTGGGGGCGGATGCGGGCGCGGTAGACTTGGTAGAATGGGTCGCGCTGGGGGGCATACCTGCCACCTGTGGCGTGCCGGGCACACACTGGCCGCCGGGCGTGCCGGTCGATGCCGAATGGGGCGCGCAACGCTTGATGAACCTGCACCTGGCGTGGGCAGCCGAGCAACGCCGGGCGTTGGCGCTGCTCAGCCTGCCGGACGTGCACGCGCTGCGTGGCCGGTCTGATCTACTGGTAGTGGTGGAAGAGATAAGTTGAACGAAAGGATACCGCCCACAAACGCTGGCGGCGGCGGATTGATCGGCATAGCATCCACGCTGCCGGTCAGCAGCGCGCCGTTGATCGAGGCGCTGCTGCGGCTGCGCGCGCGCGGGAACGGCCTGGGGGGAGGCGTCGCGCTGGCGGGCTGCTTCCCACGTCTCCGGCAATGTTACGCGCTGAGCATCGCGCTGCTCGAAAATCAAGTTCGCCGCAATATAGAGCGCCGCTATATCACACCAAACTTTGACATCTACGACATCACGCTACAGCCGGAACGCGACGATCACCGCGCGCTGCCGAGCCTGAACGCGCGCCCGCCGCGTGTGGTGCGCTACTTCGTCCGGGCGCGCGCGGAGATACTGGAGAACTTTGCAGTACGCAACGGCTTCCATGACGACATCGCGGCGGCAGAGGACGAATTGGTGCATCAGGTTGCACAGCAGATCAACACCGCATTATATGATGCAAACGGCAAACAAAGCGCCTTCGTGCTGAGCTATGGCCGGGACATGATGATCCTCAAAGGGGTAGGTTATGCCGACGCGGTGGCGCGCTTCTACCGCCTAGATGAGGGCAAAGAGAGCGCGCACCTGTGGCTGGGACAGCAACACTACCCCGCACAAGCACAACTCGGCAGTGTGCCGCCCTTCCCCACGCTAGACGGTGCGTTGGCGCTGGGCGGCAGCTTCGCCAACCGGCACACACTGCGGCAATACATCCGGCAGCGCGGTTATCGCCCCCGCTTCCGCGCAGACGCCGAGCTTGCCGCGCTCTTGTTCGATTTTTATCGGCGCAGCTGCCGCTATCGGCTCGACCTGGTGCTTGAGGCATTGCTGCCGACCGCGTCGGCAGGGCTGGCGCGACTCTCGACAGAACGGCGCGCGCGCTATCGCCAACTCCAGCATACACACGCGCCGGGCATCCCCGAAGGCGCAGCGCTCATGGTCACAGCACAATACCTTGCCACGCAAAACGCCTGGCAGATGGCCGGGGCGGTCGATGCGAACGCGCGCCGGCCCAATGTGTTCGCGCTGCAAGAGGGCATAACCGGCGGCGGGTTACGCTATGGCGTAGGCATGGTGGCCTCTGAGTACGAGGCCATCAGGACGGCATTTGTGCAGGTGGCGGCAGAGCAAAGCGCGGTATGCCCCTCCGCCGACAAGGTCTGGACGGCGCGCGGCTATGGGCAGCTTGGCGCAGACGATGGCGGCGCATACCACTTCACGCTCACCCTGCCGGAGGACGCTACACACCCCACCTTGACCTGCAAAGATAAGTTCGGACGGCTGGTCACGACGGACGCGGGCCGCGCACACCAAGACTCTGTTATGATGAACAGCGGCGAGGCGACAGTGCCGATTCCATTCGCCGCGCTTGCCGACGCACACCTCGATACGACAAGCAGCGGTGAGACGTCCGACACGGGAGATGCGGAAGGCACCTCCGCATCCTTTCTCAACGAAACGCGCATAGAAGCGATGTACAATGCGCTGCGTGCGTCGATGGCGACGTGCTCGTTTGCCACACTTGGCGCTTGGCTCGATGCCGCGACCGCCGATGCCGCCGCCACCCCAACTCTACGAAATGCAGCCGTGGGGCTGCTGACTCGGCTGTACGACCGAACAAGGGTGTATGATACCGGCGCGAAAAAACGCAGCGCGGTGCGCGTGCGGTTGGGTGCCGCCCTGTCCGCACTGTTCAACGCAGTTCCGACCGCCACGCCGACGTCCACCGATCCAGATCGCCGTCTGACCTGGGTGTCGCTGGCAACACGCGGCATCCCGGCCCTGACGCGCGGCAGGCTCTACATCGACGCAACCGACCTGCCTATGAAGGGCACGAATCGGCTGGCAGAAGTGTTGATCCAGGCGCATCGTGCAGGGTGGCGATGGTTCGTGATATTCGGCTGTAAAGGCGACCGGTTCGTGGGTGCGGGGCTGGGGGCGGATACGTCGGACGTGTGGATAGATATCTACGGCACGCCGGGCGATTATCTGGCGGCAGGGTTGGACGGGGCCAAGATACATGTGCACGGCACGGTGCAAGACCAGACAGGATACTTAATGACACGGGGACGCTTGGTTGTACATGGCGATGTGGGGCAAGCCCTGCTCTACGGAGCAACCGGCGGCACGGTTTACATCTTGGGGAGTGTGGGGGCGCGCGCCTTTGCCGAGGCAAGCGGCGAGGTGCACGCGGTGGTCAACGGCGTGGCGGATGGGGCACTAGGGGCAACACCGCACGTGCTTACTGCCCACCCTGCCCCGGCGCAAGGCGCAGAAGAAGCGGAGTGGCAAGCGCTAAACATGAGCATACTCTTGCAACAAAACACAGCGCTGTTTGGTCTGCCGACACAGCGGACGCCTCGACAAATTTAGGCGCGGCAGTGCCGCGCCTAATAAACATGACTGCTCAGCCAAGTGTGGCCGACAGGTTTTATTCACCTATTCTCTGCGGGGGCACGCCGACAGAAGCTACAAACGCGCCGCCACCGCCTCCCCAACCTCCAGCGTGGTTGCGCTCCCGCCCATATCATAGGTGCGCGCCTCGCCGCCCGCGATCACATCGGCGATCGCCGCGTCCAGACGCTCCGCCATCGCGCTCTCGCCTAGCCAACTCAACATGAGCTTGGCCGCAAGGAAGGTTGCAATGGGGTTGACTTTGTTCTGCCCGGCATACTTTGGCGCCGAACCATGCGTCGGCTCGAAGACCGCTACCTTGTCTCCGATGTTACCGCTGGAGGCAAAGCCCAGCCCGCCCACCAGCTGTGCGCAGAGGTCCGAGACAATGTCTCCGAACATGTTGCTCGTGACGATAACGCCGTAGGTCTGGGGGTTTTTAATCAACCACATGCACATAGCGTCAATATTAGTCTCCCACAACGCGATGCCGGGGTAATCGGCGGCGATCTTGCGCGCCTCGCGGGTCATGAGGCCGCTTGTCTCCCTGATGACGTTCGGCTTCTCGACCAGGGTCACCGAAGAATAGCCGTGCTCCTTCGCATACTCGAAGGCCTTCTTGACGATGCGCCGGCAGCCCTCGCGCGTGAAGACGCGGCATGAGATGGCGAGGTCATCGTCGGCGACCGCGTCGTACTTTGCCATGTTCGGGCTTGCCTTGAGCGCGGCACGGACCGCAGCGGGGACCGGGTGGAACTCAACGCCGCTATAAAGACCCTCGGTGTTCTCGCGGAAGACAACCAAGTCGAGGTCGTCGCGATAGTTGAGCGGGTTGCCGGGATACGCTTTGCAGGGGCGGAGGTTGGTATAGAGATCAAACATCTGGCGCAAACGCACGATGGGGCTTCGGTAGACCAGCCCTTTGCCCCGGAGTTCGGGCACGAGTTCGGCTTCGGCTTCTTCCTTCGGTTTAGAGGTGATCGCACCGAAGAGCGCACAGTCGCACGCCTTCAACAAATCGATGGTGCGTTGCGGCAGAGCGTCACCCTCGGTGCGCCAGAATTCCCAACCAATATCGGCATGAGGATACTCTGCGTCCAGGTCGAGCTTGTCGA
>CAZJBO010000163.1:0-6465 GCA_964544075.1 uncultured Anaerolineae bacterium | reverse complement strand
CTGCGTTGATCCATTCGGCCACGCGCACCGGCAGATATTGCTCTTGCGCCGCAGCGACCGTATCGGGCAGCAGCACCGTCATCACCTTCAGGCCTGCGCCAAGCACTATCATTATCAGCAGTGCCAGGTTGATATATGCCTTTGCGCCGTGTACACGCGCTGCGCTGTAGACTCGCCAGCCGTGCGCTTCGAGCCATGCGTCGAGGTGGCGGATGAGCACGGGCGTCGCCACAAGCGCGAAGGTGGCGATATTGCGCGCTGCCAGCATCGCCATAAAGCCCGTCCCCGTCACAAGCACCAGGTCAGACCAATCAAGCCGCCGCCGGGTGCGCCCCACCACCGCCAACACGCCCAGCAGCAAAGCGATGAAGGGCCATGTCTGCCGGTCGTGGAAGTTCGGCGACGCCCACTCTTGGATAAAGTCTTGCAGTGCACCGATGTTCACAGTCTTGAAGGGATAGCCGAGCACTGCCGGCCCGTAAGGATTGATACACACCGCGCCAACCGCGACCACACACACGAGCAGCATTTGTCTAACACCTGCCCAATCCACCACATCGGGGTCATCGGGGCTGAAGATGTGCGCGGCAATCTCGCCCGCGATAGCGCCGAACATGAGGATAAACCCGATGGCAAAGCCGCCGTGCAGGTTCACCCAGAGCAACATCAGCGGCGGGACACACCACAACGCGCGGCGCTGGCCTTTGCGCTTGTTCCGATACAGCAAATAGAGCATGGCCGCGCTCAGGGCGAAGGACATCATGTGAGGACGCGCAGACCAGAACACGGCAGCGGTCGCCACACCCAATATCATCGGGAAGGCGCGCACATAGACGCTGCCGCTGCCGGTCAGATAGATGATGCCCATGCCCAGCGTCGCGAGCAGTGCCGTATAGAGCGCCAAGCCCGCGTTGCCGCCGAGCTGATAGAACAAATAGATGATGATCTGCGCACCCCAGCTATGGTTGAACCATGCGCTGCCTGCTTTGGGATGCGAGAAGGCATCGAAGGTGAGCACGGCACGGTGCCGGACGCTGTATTCGCCGGCGCGGATATGCCACCAGGTATCGGTATCGATGGGGATGCGCACCGCCATCGCAAAGATGAGCACGAAGAGCGCGATGTACATGACGCGCTGCACGGTTAGCTTTTGTAACATGTGTATGGCCTCACGCGCTGCCGAAACCGAAACATGTGCTTCTACACATTTTAGATGCTAGCACGCAACGCCGAGAAAAGCTAAACTCGACTCGTGTCACTGCCTCGCATACTTAGATGCTGACAAAGGAGCGCGCCGTCATGACAAAGTCAATCCGCTGGGGAATCCTCAGCACCGCAAACATCGGCAGAGCAAAGGTGATCCCGGCAATACAAAACGCGCGTAACGGACAGGTCGTCGCGGTCGCCAGCCGCAGCCTGACGAAGGCACAGACCTTTGCACGAGCACTAAACATCCCCACCGCATATGGCTCATACGAAGAACTCATCGCTGCCCCAGACATCGACGCCATCTATAACCCGCTGCCCAACAGCGAACACGCCGCCTGGAGCATCCGATGCGCCGAGGCCGGCAAGCCGGTGCTCTGCGAGAAACCATTGGCCCGCGATGCTGCCGAGGCACAAAGCATCGTCGATGCCTTCGCCGCGCGCGGCATCCTCTTTGCCGAAGCCTTCATGTACCGCTTCCACCCCCAGACCCGCAAGGTCCTCGCCTTGCTTGCCGAGGGCGCGGTAGGCGCGGTGCAGGTCATACAGGCAGCCTTCACCTTCGTAATATCGGACGAGAACAACATCCGCCTCAGCAAGGCGCTGGCGGGCGGGGCATTGATGGACGTCGGTTGCTACTGCATCAACGTCATGCGCCTCATCACCGGGGAAGAGCCGGACCGAGCACAAGCGGCGGCGCGCTTCGGCGCGGCCAGCCGGGTTGATGAGCAGCTCGCCGGCGTATTGGAGTTCCCGTCGGGGGTGCTGGGGCACTTCGACTGCGGCTTGCGTACCTACCGCACGCACGGCTACGAGATTCGTGGGACGGCGGGCCGGATACGGGTTGACGTGGGCTTCACCATGCCAGCCAACGCCAAAACTACAATCAACTATTGGGGCGCAGACCAACGTCACCGCAAGATCAAGGTAGGCCGCGCCGACCATTATCGCCTCATGGTCGAAGACTTTGCTGCCGCGCTGCTCGAAGGACGCCCGCCGCGCTTCCTGCCCCAAGACGCGGTACAAAACATGCAGGTCATCGACCAACTGCTCGCATCGGCGCGCGCGGAGGGGCGTCGTTGAACCGGCGAGAACGCCGATTGCACGCGCTCAAGCGCCAGGTGGCGCGGGTCGAACGTCGGCGCACCGCTCTAAACCGCGTCGGCGACCGCTATGTCTGGGCGCGGGTGCTGGTGTTCTTCGGCGGAGTACCGGCCTTTGTCGCCGCATACTACTATGCCGACACGGGCGTCTGGGCGGCCTGTGGCATGGTTTGGCTGGCTCTGTTTGGGCTGCTTGTGCGCCACCATCGCCGCCTCAAGACCGGCATCGCCCGGCACGAGATTTGGTGCGCGATCAAACGTGCCCACATCGCCCGCGCAGAGCTGGATTGGGAGCACATGCCGGCGCCCTTCACCTCACCGCACGCAGCTTCACCCATCGAGGTTGACCTTGATCTGACCGGTACACACGCACTGCACCGCCTGCTTGATGTCGGCGTCTCGCGTGCCGGGAGCGCGCGCCTCTTAGCGTGGCTCTCGTCCCCACAGCCCGACCCTGAGCAGGCGCGGGCGCGGCAAGCGCTCGTGCGTGAGCTAACGCCGCTCTGGACCTTCCGGGATAAGCTACACCTAAACGCAGTGCTCGCCCATCGAGAAGCCGGTGCGCGCTGGGGAGAAGGTTCGCTGCGCGCGTGGCTGCAAGCGCCGGTGGCGGCGCGGCGCGGCGTGCTGGGCGGTCTAACCGGGCTGGCGCTGCTCGATGCGCTGCTCTTCGCGCTCTATGCGGCGGGGATGCTGCCGCCGCTCTGGATGGGCACCTTCGTAGCATATGTAGCAGCCTACCTGTGGCACCTACGGCAGGCGGGCGACGCCTTCGCTATGGCACTTGCCTTGCGCGATCCGTTGGTCAACTTACGGTCGGTCTTCACCTACCTCGAAAACTACCGCTATGGCCGGAACCGGCGTCTAGAGGCGCTCTGCGCGCCGTTCTGGGCCGGCGATGTGCGGCCTTCAAGGGAACTAAAACGCATCGGCTGGGTGCTGGCAGCGGCAGGCTTGCGCAATAACCCCTATCTGGCCTTCCTGCTCAACGCGGCGATGCCCTGGGACCTTTATGTGGTCTATTGCCTTGAACGGCGCAGAACAACGCTGGCGGCGGCGCTCCCGGAATGGCTCGACCGGTGGCATGAGCTGGAAGCACTGGGCGCGCTGGCGAATCTAGCTTATCTAAACCCGGCGTACAGCTTCCCCGAAATAGCCGAGCGCGACGCACAAGGCCCACAGTTCGAAGCCGTCGCGCTTGGGCATCCGCTCATCCCGGCGGGCCGGCGGGTGTGCAACGACTTTACCCTGCATCAAACCGGCACGCTTGCCATGATTACCGGCTCGAACATGGCGGGCAAGAGCACTTTTCTGCGCACCATAGGCATTAACCTCTGTCTGGCCTATGCCGGCGGGCCGGTGAACGCACGCCGCTTCTACACGGTGCCCTTCCGCTTGTTTAGCTGCATCCGCGTCACCGATTCGGTGACCGATGGTATATCTTATTTCTATGCCGAGGTGAAGCGGCTCAAAGCGCTGCTGGATGCGCTGGAGCAGGAACAAGCATACCCTTTGTTCTTCCTTATTGACGAAATCTTCCGGGGTACGAACAATCGGGAGCGGCTTATCGGCAGCCGGGCATACGTCAGGGCATTGGTGGGACGGCGCGGTGTGGGCGTGCTCTCGACGCATGATCTGGAGCTGGTCAGGCTGGCGGACGAGATGCCGCAGATTAAGAACTATCACTTTGCCGAGCACATCGTAGAGGGGCGCATGGTGTTTGACTATGCGCTGCGGCCCGGCCCCTGCCCCAGCACTAACGCACTTAAGATCATGGAAATGGAAGGTCTGCCGGTCTAGACCCAGCGCTAAAAGAGCGGGGTGCCTCACCCCCGGCGCGGCGAGGTATGGGGTCCTGTAAACAGCGTAACGCCCCCAGATGCAGGTTTCCCCTTCCACAAATATGTTGTCTCTGGTACAATAGGAGCGTAGAGTTGAGACAAAGCTAAAAATAAAGGTTGAAAAGAGGCACTCATGGTTACGCGGCGATTCGACGAAGACGAGATTTTCCCCCCTCCTCCTCCATCATCGCCCCAACCCAGCATCCCATCGCCAACCCCGCATCGGCCCATTCAGCGCCCGATACGCACGAAGCAACAAGATACCAAGCGGCCAAGACGCAAGCCCAGAGGCGCTAAGCAGCGCAAGGGTGTCCAGGCACACGTCCCACGCACCCTCTCCCAGGTATTGAACGACGCCAACGACAGAGTCGTCGCCGGCAATTTATCTGAATACGTGCCGCTGCCTACCGGGTTCACCCCCCTGGATGCGATGATCGGCGACGGGCTGCGCAGCACCGAACTGATATTGTTGGGCGGTGCACAGGGCATCGGCAAGACTATCTGCGCACTCCAGATCGCGCGTAATATCGCCATGCGCGGTGACCATTATGCCTTCTACCTCTCTTATGAGCACACCGAAACCCACCTTATGAACCGCCTGCTCTGCCTGGAGAGTATCAACCCACCCGATGCCGATCTGTCGCAAGGCATCAAGCTAAAGGACTTATACAAGATCGTGACGGCCCCACCGCCCCGCCGGGCACCAACCCCGATGCTTGGCGGCAATGCGGGTTCGCTCCAAACGATCTTACAGCAAGACCCGCGCACCGCTCCCGCACTGGAGCGTATGAAGCGCTATGCCGATAAATTGATCTTTGTGAAGGCCAGCCCCGCCGTGACAACACTGGACAGCATCCGCCAGATGATTACCCGCCTCACCGAGGCCACCGGTGGTAAGGTGGTGGTTTTCGTCGATTATCTGCAAAAGATCGCCATCCACCCTCTGCGCGCCGGCGACGAAGCCGAGAAGGTCACCATCATTGTCGAGGGCTTGAAAGACATCGCGCTCGCATTGGGCGTGCCGGTGTTCTCGATCGTAGCCGCCGACCGCGAGGGGCTAAAGTCGAAACGGCTGCACCTCTTTAACCTACGCGGCAGCTCGGCGCTGGACTATGAATGTGATATCGCCATCATTATGAATAACAAATATCACATACTCTCTAAAGATCATGTCGCCTTCAATCCCTATCAGGCCAAGCAATACCGCGATTGGGTGGTCTTCACGATCGAGAAGAACCGCGCCGGACGCGCCATGATCGATATGGAGTTTAGGCTCCATGCACCGTTCTTCGCCTTCGACCAGCGCGGCCAGCAAGTCCAACAGCAGCTTATCGACGATAAGATCATCGAAGCATAGACCGGCGTGATGGCTGCTTAACACCCGACGATTGCCCTACCCCCGCCTTTGTCCCATTGTATTGCCCCGCGCACGTGTACTATACTTGTGTTGCTCACTTTGCTTGTAGCCAAGCGCAGAGTGGATGAATGCAGGTAGCTCGATTAGATGTGATGAACAAAAGAAATGCTTATGAAGTGCTCGGCATTGCGCCGGGCGCAACCCCAACCGACATCAAAACCGCGTACCGTGCCCGCAGCTTGCTCTTTCACCCAGACCGTCTGAGCGACGCATCAGAAGCAGCCCAAGCAGTCGCCCTGGCCGAGATGAAAGCGCTCAACGAAGCCTACGCCATACTCAAAGACCCGCTGAAACGCACCGCGCTAGACCGGCAGCTTGCCAAACACACAACCGCCGAACATACGCGCGCGGTGAACGCAGTCGATCTCGATAATACCCAGGCCCACGGAGCATCGCGCGTCCGGGTTCGGGTGAGCACTGTCGGGCGGGCTGCCGGACGCTATGTGCACAGACCGGCGATCTTCCCTCCGGCGTCGTCTGTTCCTCCGCCCGCCGCCCCCCCTGCCCGCCACGACCTCGCCCCGGACCTTTGGCGCTTCCTGGCGGCGAGTGTAGCAACCGCGCCCGGCTGGGTGCTGGTCGTGCTGGCGGACCTGTGGCTTCTGCCGCCGATATCGACTTGGCTGGTAGCTCTGAGCTTTAGCATAACCCTAGTCGCCACGCTTAGGCTTGCGCAGCCCTCGGCGCGCCGACGCCCTCTCAACGCTGCGTTGCTGATGTGGCAAGGCGCGCTCCTCGCACTAGTTCTGATCGCGTTGGTCGGTGTTGCGACCATACCGCGCATTGGTATGGTGCTGGCGGCACCGACAGCTCTGGTGTGGCTGGCTACATTATCCTTTGCGCTGTTGATGCACGGCTTGATCTGCACTGCCGGCTACATCTTACACTGACTTTGTTT
>CAZJBO010000162.1:0-6493 GCA_964544075.1 uncultured Anaerolineae bacterium | reverse complement strand
GGGGGCAACAGCCAGACGTGGCGGCGGCTTACCCGCGCCCTGACTTACACCTTCCTGGGCGCATGGTCGCTCTTCACCATCTTCGCGATAAGCTGGATTGTCGTAGGGTCGTTTAAGACCAACAAGGGAATCTTCCGCACACCCTTCAACATGCCCGCCGAACTGCGCTTCGAGAACTACGAACGCGCCTGGAACACAGTCGATATGGGGCGATATGCCCTCAACAGCCTTGTGATCGTAGGCATATCTTTGGTCATCCTGCTGGCGGTCTCGGCCCCGGCTGCCTACATCCTCAGCCGCGCCAAATTCCGTGGCGTCAATACGCTCACATCAATCTTCGCCGCCGGGATGGGGGTACCGTTCCCCTTATTGTTCATCCCCCTGTTCGTGATCCTCTCAACAATCGGCATCATCAACACAATACCGGGGCTTGTGCTTGTCTATGTAAGCCTATCCATACCCTTCACGGTCTACCTACTGACAGGCTTCTTTGTCACCTTGCCGGTCGAACTCGAAGAGGCCGCCGTAATCGATGGCTGTTCGAGCTTTCAGGTCTTCCGGCACGTGATGCTGCCGCTCGCATCACCGGGCATCATCACAGCAGCGATATTCAACGGCCTGGGCCTCTGGAACGAATATCAGCTGGCGCTGGTCTTTGTACAAGACGGCGCCAAGCGCACCCTGCCGCTGGGCCTCTATGCCCTGAAAAGCTCGATGCAATATCAAGGCAACGACTGGCCGGGCCTCTTCGCCGGGGTTGTCATCGTCATGGTCCCCACCATCCTCTTGTACATCTTCCTCTCAGAGAAGATGATCTCCGGCGTCACGATGGGTTCGGGTAAATAGCCGCCCTCTCACCTAAGGAAGTATAAAGCATGACAGAGCTACGCATCGAGACTTGGGAAATGCCGGCTGCCGACCTCGGTCCAGAGAACCCCCTACCGCCCCTCGCCGCGCTCGGCGAACTGCACACACCCGGAGATGCGCGCGATGTCCCGAAAGAGATGTTGCAGAACATGGCATACGGCCACGTGCCCAACATCCTGCCATACACCGTGCAAGATGGTTACACACGGGGCCTTCGGCCACGCAGCTTCCGCGTGGCCGTGCTCGAAAACGACCACCTCCGCGCCACATTCTTACTCGAATTCGGCGGGCGGCTCTGGTCATTGATACACAAGGCGTCCGGGCGCGAGCTGCTGAGCGTCAACCCCGTCTTCCAGCCGGCGAACCTGGCGATGCGCAACGCATGGTTCAGCGGGGGCGTGGAGTGGAACATCGGCACGATAGGCCACTCGCCCTTCACATGCGCGCCGATGTTCGCCGCACGCATAGAGAGCCTCGACGGGATGCCGATCTTGCGCCTCTATGAATGGGAACGCATCCGGCAGGTCCCCTTCCAAATCGACGCATATCTACCGGACGCATCGCCGGTATTGTTCGTGCGCGTGCGCATCCTCAACCCACACGAACACGAAACCGCCATGTACTGGTGGTCCAATATCGCCGTGCCGGAGACCCGCACAACGCGCGTCATCACCCCCGCAGATTCGGCATACCGCTTTGGCTATCGCAAGACCGGGCTTATGCGCATCCCCGTGCCGCGCTTTGAGGGCACAGACTTTACCTATTCCACCAACAGCAAGCGCGCCGCCGACTATTTCTTCCACATCCCCGACCAAACGCGCCGCTGGATTGCCGCCCTGGATGAGAAAGGCCGAGGCCTGATACAAGTCTCGACCGACCGGCTCATAGGCCGCAAGCTCTTCCTATGGGGCATAGGCGCCGGCGGCAAGAAGTGGCAAAAGTTCCTCTCCCCCACCGGGCAAAGCTACATCGAGATACAAGCCGGCCTCGCGCGCACCCAGATGGAACACCTCCCCATGCCAGCCGGCGCAGAATGGGCATGGCTTGAAGCATACGGCCTAATGGAAGCCGACCCCGACATCATACACGGTGATGATTGGCCGCGTGCCCGACACTCGGTCGAAGACGCACTTCAAGCGCTGATCCCGCGCGCAGACCTCGACGCCGAGTTCGAACGCAGCGCCGGATTTGCCGATACCCCACCTTCGGAACTGATACAACGCGGGTCGGGCTGGGGCGCGCTCGAACGCATCCGGCGGGAGGCATCCGGCGAACCGGCTTTCTGTTCCGAAGGTCTCGTGTTCGACGACGCATCCTTAGGCGCGCAACAATCACCCTGGCTGCACTTGCTCGAAAGCGGCGCACTGCCTGTGCTCGAACCCACAACACCACCGCACGGGTTCATGGTACAGGGCGCGTGGCGCAAACGGCTGGAAAGCACGGTAGAGGGCCACTCCACCTGGGCGGGATGGTTCCATCTCGGTGTCATGCGCCACTATGCCGGGGATCATGCCGGTGCGCGGCAGGCTTGGGAAGAATCGCTGAAGCTCGCCGATACGCCCTGGGCAACCCGCAATCTGGCAATGCTTGCATGGAGTGAGGAGGAGTTCGAAACTGCGGCGCGACTGTTTGTGAGAGCATGTCGCCTGGCGCCCTCGATCTCGGCGCTGGCAGTAGAGTGTGGGCGCTGCCTGATCGAAGCACAGCGTCCGCAAGAATGGCTTGACCTATTGGGAGAGCTGCCCCCCGCTGTGCAAGCGCTGGGGCGGATTCGTCTGTTAGAGGCACAAGCCGCGCTCGCAGTGCGAGACTTCGCACGCGCCGAGCGTCTGTTCAGCGACCGGGTTGTCATCTCCGATCTGCGTGAAGGTGAGCGTGCGCTCTCAGACTTGTGGTTCGACCTCCACACGCAGCGGCTCAGCGCGGCAGAGAACCTGCCGATTGACGACGCGCTCCGCGCCCGCGTGCGCGAGGAATTCCCATTACCCGAACATTTTGATTTCCGCATGTGATGGCGGCAGATACGGCAAAGCACTAGCGTCGTCCGTGGCTAGCCCTTCACAGAGTATGCACCTGCACAAAGTTTGTGCGCCCTCCGCCCCCAAACGGGATGCCGCCCGTGACCACCACCAGATCGCCCGGCTCGGCTAAGCCCAAGTCAAGCACGGTTCGCACCATCTGTGCGAGCATCTGGTCGGTGCGTTTGTATTGCTCCACCAACACCGGCAGCACGCCCCACGTCAGCGCGAGACGGCGGCACGCCACCTCGTTCGGCACCAGCGCAACAATCGGCTCGGCGGGGCGTTCCTTCGCCACCTGCCGCGCCGTATAGCCGCTCCATGTCGAGGTGACGATCAGGCGTGCGGCAAGATCATCGGCGACCTCACAAGTCGCCACGCTGATCGCATCGGTGACGCGGTGACGATGTTTGATCGCCTCAAAATCCGTCCGGTCTATGCGGGTCGGCATCTGCTGTTCGGTGATAACCGCGATCTTCGCCATCATCTCCACCGCATCCACCGGATACTTGCCCACCGCCGTCTCGCCGGAGAGCATCACCGCGTCGGTGCCGTCAAGGATGGCGTTAGCAACATCGCTGGCTTCGGCACGGGTGGGGCGCGGATTCTCAATCATCGATTGCAACATCTGCGTGGCGGTGATGACCGGCTTGCCGGCCACATTGCATTTACCGATGATGCGCTTCTGATGCAACGGCACCTCTTGCACCGACATCTCTACGCCCAGGTCGCCGCGCGCCACCATCACCGCATCCGCTGCGTCGAGGATGGCGTCGAAGCATTCCAAAGCCTCGCGCTTTTCGATCTTCGCTACGATGTGCACATCGGCGTCCGGGCCGGCAAGGTAACGGATCAACCAACGCAGCTCTTGGATGTCGCTCACGCCGCGCACAAAGGAGAGCGCAAGGAAGTCTACCCCTTGCTCAAGCGCGAAGGCGGTATCCTCCTTATCTTTATCGGTAATCGCCGCGATCTTCGAGGTGTTGCCCGGCGCCGATACACCCTTATGTGAACTCAAGACGCCGCCAAACACCACCGTGCAGACCAATTCGCCGGGGTTCTTCTTAATCACCTCGAATTCGAGCGCGCCATCGTCTAGGAGGAGAGGGTCGCCCACACGCACACACTCGATCAAGCCAGGGTGTGGTAGGTTCACCACATTATCTTTGCCGGTGGCGGGCTGCACGGTGAGCGTGATCCTTTCGCCCGTGCGCAAGGTCAAAGGCGTCTCGATATCGCCAACCCGAATCTTTGGCCCCTGTAAGTCGGCCATCACCGCAACCACCGCGCCCTCTTCTTGCGCGATGCGGCGGATGTTGGCGATGTTCTTTGCGTGCGCCTCGTGAGTCCCATGCGAGAAGTTGATGCGCGCCACATTCATACCGGCGCGGATCATCGCACGCAGCGCATCTTCGCTGCGCGAAGCCGGCCCGATGGTACAAACGATCTTGGTACGTTTCGTATCAGCCTCAAGCATAAAACCTCTCTTTGATCTGCTCACATAAAAACCGAGGGGCAAGGCACCTCATAGGTACCGTGCCCCTCATCGAACGGTGCTTACGCTGCTCCCCTACTTGAAAAGGCCGAGGCTGGCGTAGGCCCGCTTACCGGCATATACCGCGCTGCTGCCGAGCATATCCTCGATGCGCATCAGTTGGTTATACTTCGCCACACGGTCACTGCGGGCGGGGGCGCCGGTCTTGATCTGCCCGGCGTTGAGGCCCACCACCAAGTCTGCGATGGTCGAATCTTCGGTCTCGCCGCTACGGTGGCTGACAACAACGGTCCAGCCGTGGCGCTGGCACAGGTCCACAGCAGAGATCGCCTCGGTGAGCGTGCCGATCTGGTTGACCTTGCACAACAGAGAGTTGCAGGCGCCCAGTTCTATCGCCTTGTTGACGCGCTCGACATTGGTCACGAGCAGGTCGTCGCCCACGATCTGAATCTTGTCGCCGAGGCGCTCGTTCATCAGCACCCAGCTATCCCAATCGTCCTCGTCCAAGCCGTCTTCGATCGATACGATCGGGTACTTCTCGACCCAATCGGCGTAGAAATCGACCATCTCGGCGCCGGTGAGCTTGCGGTTTTCGCGCTTGAGGTTGTATAGACCATCCTCATAAATCTCGCTGGCGGCGGGGTCGAGCGCGATGAAGATTTCTTCGCCGGGCTTATAACCGGCCTTCTCGATCGCTTCCAGGATAATCTCGATGGCTGCGGCATTAGAGCCGAGGCTAGGCGCAAACCCGCCCTCGTCGCCGACCGTAGTGCGCTTGCCTTTGCCGGCGAGCACTTTCTTCAGCGCATGGTAAACCTCGACACTCCAGCGTGCGGCCTCGCGGAAGGTGGGCGCGCCGAGCGGCACAATCATGAACTCCTGCAAGTCGGTGCTATCGGCAGCGTGCTTGCCGCCGTTGAGGATGTTCATCATCGGGGTGGGCAGCACATGTGCATAGACCCCGCCGAGATAGGCATAGAGCGGCAGGTCGTGGGAGTTGGCCGCAGCCTTCGCCACGGCCAGTGATGCGCCAAGAATGGCGTTCGCGCCGAGCCTGCTCTTATTGGGGGTACCGTCAAGCGCGATCAAGGTATTATCAACGTCGCGCTGGTCGCCGGCATATAGGCCAAACAAGGCTTCGGCGATCGGGCCGTTGACGTTATCGACGGCCTTGAGCACACCCTTGCCGTTATAGCGCGCTTTATCGCCATCGCGCAGCTCGGCGGCCTCATGCGCGCCGGTGGATGCGCCAGACGGCACGATCGCGCTGGCGAATGCGCCGTCTTCGAGCACAACCTCCACCTCGACGGTTGGGTTTCCACGTGAATCGAGCACTTCGCGCCCGATGACTTCTTCGATGATAGACATATTTATCCTCTCTAGTTGTTAATTTCTTTCTCGCAAGATTTTTAGCAGGCGGTCGTAGTCCAGATGCTCTGAGAGCAGCGCCTGGAAGCGTTTCAGCTTCTCGGTCTGGCCCAACCGAGTCCTGCCAAAGACCTCATCAATTGCATCTACGGTAGACATCGTATCGCCGCGCACCAAGAGCATCGCGACATCGGCCTGATTCACCCGTGCGACCACGGACGAGCTGGGGCGAATGTTGCCGGTCAGGATCAAAACCTTTGTCGAAGTCTCGATCGCCGCCAACTGGATGTCGGCACGGTCACCGCCGGTGATGACGGCTTTGTTGACATATCGCCGCATCCGGGGCAAGGCCTGGTCGACCGACATCGCACCGACCAGTAAAGTCTCGACCAGCTCATCGCCTTTATCTTCACCGGTCAGCACCTCGGCGTTGAGAACCTCGGTGAGTTCCGCTATGCTGATCGCTTGCAGCTGCTTGCGCATGGGCAATACGCCGAACACCGGCACGCCTTTCGCCTCTAGGAAGGGCACGATGGTCTCGCGCACAAAGGCTTCGTGCGACTCCGGTACACCGTTGATAACCACACCGATCAACAGGTCTTTCCCAAGCTGCTGATAGCGATGTTGGGCGCTGAGCGCAGCATCGACCACGCTCAAGACGCTGTCCCAGCGGAGCACCATCAACACGTTGGCATCAAAGGCGCGTGCGACCTCCACCGAACGCACGCCAAGCGAGGTACCCACG
>CAZJBO010000161.1:0-6497 GCA_964544075.1 uncultured Anaerolineae bacterium | reverse complement strand
AAAATCTGCTGCCCGCCTGCGCCGTCTGCAAACCGGCTTCGTGCGCAATTATGCGCTCGGCGTGCTTATCGGCGTGATCTTGGTGCTCATCACTATGGTGCTGCCCATCTTGGCGGGCCGGTAAGAGAGTGTGGCGCGCCCTAAAAGACGGCTCTAAGTTTTGACATAGCTTCTTCAAGGAAGGACATTATGGGAATGGAAAACACGGCAATCTCGATTGTAGCGCTGGTCGCATTTGCGCCGCTCGTCGGCTTGATCGTCTTGATCTTCCTTGATGACAAGGAGCACGCGGATAGCATCCGCTGGGTAGCGCTCGCGACATCGATTATCACATTCCTGCTCTCAATAGGGCTGCTCCTGGCCTTCGACCCCGCCGACCCCGGCCCGCAGATGGCAACGTATTACGATTGGCTGCCCACTTTAGGGATCGGATTCCACGTAGCGGTGGATGGGCTGAGTATGCTATTGGTGCTGCTGACCACACTGATTATGCCGATCGCCATCATCACCTCGTTCGACCCGATCCAGAAGCGCGTCAAGCTCTACTACACGATGCTGCTGCTTATCGAGACCGCGATGCTGGGGGTCTTTGTGGCGCAAGACCTCTTCTTGTTCTATGTCTTCTGGGAGCTGACCCTGGTGCCGATGTACCTGCTCATCGGCATCTGGGGGGCCGAGCGGCGCATCTATGCAGCGGTTAAGTTCTTCCTCTACACGATGGCCGGCAGCATCTTGATGCTCCTGGCGCTCTTGTGGATGGGCACCACCGCCGGCACCTTCGACCTACCCGAACTGATAAGGCGCGTCCAGAGCGGCGCGCTGACCTATCCCGAAGGCACCGAGACCCTGCTGTTCCTGGGCTTCGCGGCGGCCTTCGCCGTAAAGGTCCCCCTCTGGCCCTTCCATTCGTGGCTCCCCGACGCGCACTACGAAGCGCCCACGGCAGGCAGCGTCATACTGGCGGGCGTGCTGCTGAAGCTGGGGACCTATGGCTTTGTGCGCTTTAACCTCCCGCTCTTCCCCCAGGCCAGCAAGGAGCTTGCCCCGCTGGTGGCGGTCCTCGCCGTCATCGGCATCATCTACGGCGCGTGGGTGAGCTATGCCCAGAAGGATGTGAAGAAGCTCGTAGCCTATTCCAGCGTGAGCCACCTGGGGTTTGTGATGCTAGGCATCTTTGCGTTGAACGCCCAGGGTGTGCAAGGGGGCATCTTGCAGATGGTCAACCACGGCCTGAGCACAGGGGCTTTGTTCCTCATCGTAGGGGTGCTGTACGAACGCCGACATACAAAAGATATGGCGGCCTTCGGCGGCATCTGGAAAATTATGCCGGTCTTCGGCACGCTGAGCCTGATCGTCGTGCTGGCGAGCATGGGCCTGCCGGGGCTAAACGGCTTCGTGGGCGAGTTCACAATCCTGCTCGGCGCGATGGGTTCGAACTTCCTTGCCACCGGCTTTACGGTCTTCGCCGCCACAGGCGTCATCCTCGCGGCGGTATATATGCTCTATATGTTCCAGAAAGTCTTCATGGGGCCGGTGGTGCATGAGGCAAACAAGCACTTGCCCGACTTGGACTGGAAGGAGCGGACGGGGCTGGTCGTCCTGATCGTCGTGATGTTTTGGATCGGCCTTTATCCCAAGCCCTTCTTCGGTGTGATGGATAGCGCAACCGAGGCATTGGTAGTGCCCTTCGCCGCCGAGGATGCCGAGGCGGGCGCCGCCCTCGCGCCGCCGGCAGGACTAGTTATCGCGGAGACTCTGTGGTATGCCCCGACCGGGGAATAGGTAGGCGCGCCCGATGGATGTACCAACCCTTGCAGAACTCAATATTGCCGTAGCGCTGCCGGCTGTGGGCCTGGCGCTGTGGGCTTGTCTGTTGCTCTTGCTCGACCTGTTCATCCCCAGGGAGGATAAGTATGCAACCGCGCTGCTGGCCCTGGCGGGGGTCGCGGTCCACTTCGTGGTCAACTTGCACATGTTTAGGCTCCCTGATGGCGAGCACAGCGCGTTCGGCGGCATGTATGCTGCGGATGGCCTCACGGCTTTCGTCAACCTGACGGTGCTGGCGGCGGTCTTCATCGCCATCTTGCTCTCGTACGACTACTTGCGGCGCACCGGCATCGAGCGCGGCGAGTATTACCCCCTGATACTCATCGCAGCCAGCGGCGCAATGCTGATGGGCGCGGCATGTGACCTGGCGGTGCTCTTTGTGGCGCTGGAGCTGCTCTCGATCCCGCTGTACATCATATCGGGCTTGCGACGCGGCGACCGTGCGTCGGAGGAAAGCGCGATCAAATACTTTCTGCTTGGCGCGTTCTCGTCGGCCTTCCTGGTTTACGGCGTGGCGTTGGTCTATGGCGCGACCGCTTCGACGAACATAAACACGATCATGGGCGTCATCTCCGGCGGCGTCCTGCCCAACGGCACGGCCCTCGACACGGGCCTGCTGATCTTGGGCGCAGGGATGATGTTGGTAGGGCTGGGCTTCAAAGTTGCGGTGGTGCCCTTCCACATGTGGACACCCGACGTGTATCAAGGCGCGCCCACCGCAGTCACGGGCTACATGAGCGTTGTGGCAAAGGTGGGAGGCTTCGCGGGCTTGCTGCGCGTCTTCGTGATCGCATTCCCGGCGCTGCAAGGCAGCTCTGCCGCATTCTGGCAGGATACGGTGGTCCTGCTCGCCGCGCTGACCATGATCTTGGGCAACGTGGTAGCGTTGGTCCAGCGGGACGTCAAGCGCATGTTGGCCTATTCCAGCATCGCGCACGCCGGCTATCTCATGATGGGGTTGGCGGCAGCCGGCAGCTCGGAGCTGAGGGAAACGGCGGTGAGCGCGGTATTGTTCTACCTGCTGGCCTATACCTTCACCAACCTGGGGGCATTCGCGGTTGTCATCGTGGTGGAGCACGACGATGCACGCAGCCCTCAGATCGACGACTTCGCGGGGCTGGGGCGCAGCCACCCCCTCTCGGCGCTGGCGATGGCGCTGTTTTTGTTCAGCCTCACCGGGCTGCCGCCCACAGCCGGTATGGTCGGAAAGTTCTTCTTGTTCCGAGTGACGGTCGAGGCCGGTTTGGGCGGGCTGGCGCTGGTGGGTCTGCTGACCAGCCTCGTGAGCGCGTTCTATTATGTGCGGATCATCGTCAAGATGTATATGGAGGAGGGGCAGCTCCGCCTCGGTGCACATCGGGCCACGCCGACTTGGTCTTACCTGGGCCTGGCGGTGGCGCTGGCGGCGCTCGGCACATTTGCGCTGGGGTTGATGCCGATCGACCCGATAGAACTGGTGAATGTGTTGTTGTTCATGGGAACGGGGGGCTAGCGGTCGGTGCGGGCAACCCGCATCATCACCCGACAAAACGATGCCCGGCGCGGAGCGGCGCCGGGCGTTTTATAATGCGTTCTCTTTTTATGCCGGTTAAAGCTGCTTAATTATATCTGCATAGATATTGGAGATACCCGGACCGAGATAGACAAGCACGGCGGTCATGACGACCGCTACGAAGACCAACAGCAAAGCGTATTCAACCAACCCTTGCCCGCGCGCCTGTTTAGGCTTTATCTCTAACACTTTTATCACTCCTTTAATAAGTTTGCTACTTGACCGATAAACGCCAAAAGCGTCCCGTGGGCAGCCCACGACACGCCTGTAGCAAATTAACCAAGAGCTTTTGTGCTAGACAGAGGGAATCTCCCTCCGTTTCTTTATGTTACATGAGCCTGTACGGGTTGGGCGATAGGCCAAAAGTACTATGCGCGCCCACCTCAGCGGAAGTACAGCCGCATCACCATGCGCCCCAAGCGCACCTCGTCACCATTGTGCAGTATCAAAGATTGGCCCGGCGCCAGGCGCTGACCGTTAAGAAAGGTGCCGTTGCTGCTGTCGAGATCGCGTAGATATAAATGCTCGTTCTCCGCATGGATGCGTGCGTGCATCCGCGAGACCCCCATGCGGTAGGCGGCCAGGGGAGATAAATCTACGCTTGGCATGATGCCACGCTCCGGGTCGCGCCGGCCCAGCGTCACGTCTGTGTTTGGGGCAGGGTGTACTACGATGGGGTCGAGGCCGGCAATCTCGATGCGCAAGACGCTCAACGCCGAGAAGCTCGTGGTGCCGGCGCTCTCGCGTATTTCAAAGTCGAAGGTATCGGAGTCGAAGTCTTGCGTCTCGAACTTTACGGCCTGCCCGGTCAAGCTCGACCCGCACGCCTGGCAAACCAGCGTCCCAACCAGATTCTCGTGCTCGCAAACCGGACAAACCACCATTGACGAGACTCCCTTCACATAGCCCGGACTTCTACCCACAAGGGGTCAGCAATATTGACTGCGGCGCGTGATGCGGTAGCTACCCTACCAAAATCTTGAGCAGCACCAGCGCGACCATGACCAAGATCGATAGTATGCCGATCCGCTGCAAATCGATCATCACATATTGATATTCTTCGGCAAAGTTCACCCCTACTGCCTCAGGCTTTGCCGCTACGATGTCTTGCGCCGAGGCCGACGGCTGGGATGGGGCGACCGCCTGCCGTCCGGGTTGATTTTGCACACGTGCTAAAACCTCTTGCGGTAGGTTTGGCTTGCGCCCTTTGCGTTTTTTCTTTGCCATGATGAAAGGCTCCTATTATGTTCCGCGTCAAAGAAGATGACTCGCATATCGCGCCGATCTCATTCAACCAGATCGGCAAATACTACGATGCGCTGCGTATCGATCATGTATGGGTAACATGAGATCAGCGTCAGCGTGGGGCTTTGCGTAGCCCCCAAAACCCATGTGTCGGACTTCTCGACAACGCGCGACTCGCGTACCACATAGTGATATTCTTGCGTCATCGTATAGACGACCACTTCATCGCCGGCGCTCAGTTGGTCTAGGTGACGGAAGATTTCGCCGTAGATGTCGTTATGTGCCGACAGCACCATATTACCGCGCATTCCGGGGTTTGCGCTACCCAGGTGATACCCCACCCCGCGTTTGAGAGCCTCCCAATCATCGCCCATCACCACCGGATGGTCAACGCCGATCGCCGCGATGCGCACCCGCATCGGCGAGCCTTCGCCGGGTGTAGGCACGGTCACCGGGGCATCGAGGCGTGCTTGCACCATCGGGCGCAAGTGTTCGGGAATCTCTTGCAAGTTAGGCTGTGCGCCTCCCAGGGCGTCGGGCGGGGTATGGCCGCTCGGCAGCACAATGTCCAGGCCGATTTCGGGCGTGATGGTTGGTGTGGGCAGCGCGATAGAGGCAAGCTCTTGGTTGGTCTTGTCGATGGCGCCCAACATATACAAGAGCGTCCCGACCACCAGGGCGAGGAAGGCGATCAGAGCCGCCACCTCGACGCCGAGCAAGAGCCTGTCGCGGCGCACGCGCTGTTCTGTGGCACGGCGGCGCACAGCCAGCGGTTGCACAGTCTCACGCGGGGGGGCAGCCCGCCGCGCAGCCCAGGCCGGCGCGACTTTGAGTGCCTCCTCTGCCTCGCCCGTGTCGTCCGCCGTGTCTTCCCAGCGGGGCATCTCGGCAGTGGTGTCGAAGGTTTCGGGTTGGGCCGGCGCGGGGATGTCCGCGACCATCTCGTGAAGCTGCGGTACAGGGATCGGCTGACGGTCGTCTTCCGGCGATGTCCCGATCACGCGCCCACGCTGCGCGAGGCTGCGCAAGCGTGCCTGGCGCGCCTCGCGCTTCTTGATCGCGAGGATGATCTCTAGTTCTTCGATTGAAAGTTCGTCTACGCTTCGCTTATCACGCATCGGGATTACTGTAGTTCTTCAACCTTGCCAATGTTCAATCCCATTGTATCCTTTCTCGTCGGCAGCGCCATTTAGCCCCGCGTGAACAGCAGATTCACCACGCCCATGTGCTGCATGAGCTGTGCCGTGATGCGCCTGATAGCCTCTGTGTCGTGGGTGAGGTCGGTCAGGGTGCCGCCGGGTTCGATCACCTGCACGCGCGTAAAGCCCATAGCCAAGACCTCAGACAGTGCTTGCTCTGGCACAAAGCCGAACACTTGCAACGCTTGTGGGTTATATTCCATCACCAGCGCCAGGCGTGGCGAAGCGGCAATCGTCGCCTGCATCCCCCGCAATGCGCTCATCTCGGCGCCCTCGATGTCCATCTTCACCACGTCCACGTGTGCGATGCCCATATCGGCAAGGCAGGCATCCACCGTCACGGTCTGGACCGCGAACTTCTCGACCGGGAAGTCGCTGGTGATGCGCGGCGCGATGTCATCCTCTGAGAGCTGTGCCTTCTGGATTTCTAGCAACATCTCGTCGTAGTGCAGTGAGCCGCTCGCCGACATCATTAGGTAATCATAAAGGTCGGCGGTGCCCTCTTCCTCCGCGACGGCGGCTTGTATGGGGGTCACGTTGCCAAAGCGCGCCACGTTGCGTCGGAGCGTGGCGAAGGTGCGGGGGTGTGGCTCGAAAGCGATCACGCGCCCCTCCGTGCGCACCAGATGCGCACAGAGCCGTGCATAGTAGCCCACGTGTGCGCCTATGTCGAG
>CAZJBO010000160.1:0-6562 GCA_964544075.1 uncultured Anaerolineae bacterium | reverse complement strand
TTATTTGGGGCGCTGCCCCAAACCCTGTCAGGGGCCACAGGCCCCTGAACCCCATGCAGGCGCGGCAAAGCCCGCGCCAAAAGCGGCGTCAGCCGCGTGGGGTCTGGGGGCGTGCCCCCAGTGGGGCACGGGGCGAAGCCCCGTAAATGTCCATACATAGGCAAAGGTCATACATGGAAACACTCCAAGTCGCATATGATGTCATCCTCCCCATCTTCCTTGTAGTCGGCATCTCGGCGCTGGTCGGCAGGTGGCTAAAGCCAGACCCCCGCACCCTCTCGACTCTAATGATCTATCTCTTCAGCCCCGCGCTGGTGCTGGACGGGCTAAGCAAATCTAAGCTCCAAAACGGCGAGCTAGGACAGCTCGCCTTAATGATGGCCACCTCACAGCTGTTGATGTGGCTCGTAGGCTGGGGCATCGCGCGGGGGCTGCGCATGGAGGGGAAGCTCCAAAGCGCCTTCTTGCTGACAATCGTGCTCGTCAACACAGGCAACTACGGGCTTCCCTTGTGCAAGTTCGCCTTCGGCACGGGCGGCGAAGAGCGCGCCTTGATCTCCTATGCAGTATCGGCAGTATCGGCCAACACCATCGGAGTCTACCTCGCCTCCAGCAGCAGCGGCTCGACCCGGCAAGCCTTGCTAAACGTGTTCAAGGTACCCCTACCCTACGCCGCCGTGATCGGCATCGCGCTCAACCTCAGCGGCAGCACCATACTGGCGCCGGGCAGCGCATTAGCGCCGCTCGGCAAGGCGATCGCGCTACTAGGACAAGCGGCGGTGCCCTCCATGCTCGCCATCTTGGGGCTACAGCTGCTCCACACCCGGCTCAAGGGACGCATCCGCCCGATCCTGATCGCAGCCGGCGCGCGGCTAATAATCGCACCGCTGCTCGCCTTCCCGCTGGCGGCGTTACTCGGCCTGACAGGAGCAGCGCGGCAAGTGGGCATCGTCGAGGCAAGTATGCCCACCGCCGTGATGAGCATCGCGCTTGCCACCCAGTTCGACAGCGACGTCGAGTTTACCTCGGCGGTGATCCTGGTCAGCACCCTGGTGAGCGTAGTCACGCTGAGCGTGCTGCTAAGCATCTTGATGTAGCGACCGACCTTCGCATCTGCGATTGACGTTTGTGCCCCACCTATATATAATCGCAGCACTGTGCAATAATACAAGTAACAACGAGGCTCCCATGTCACGTAAACAAGCATACTTGCTCTTCGTCGTACTCTCCGGCGTCTTTATGGGCGGGCTGGATATGTCCATCGTCTCGCCGGCTCTGCTGAGCCTGCAAAGAGAATGGAATGTCGCCGAACGCTGGCTCACCTGGGCCTTGACGGTCTACTCGCTGGTATACGTAATCTCGATGCCGCTGATCGCAAAGCTCTCCGCGCGCATCAGCCGCAAATGGACCTTTATGGGCGCGGTGGGGATATTCGGCCTCGGCTCACTGGTCTGCGGCATCGCCCCGAACTACGGCATCTTCCTGCTGGGGAGGGCGGCACAAGCCGTCGGCGGCGGGGGAATCTTCCCACTGGCGACCGCCGAGATCGGCGATACCTTCCCCCCCAAACAACGCGGCACAGCGTTGGGGATGCTGGGTGGCGTCATCGGGGTAGCAGCAGTCATCGGGCCAAACCTGGGCGGCTGGCTCATCGAACATTACGGCTGGCAATATGTGTTCTTCATCAACCTGCCGATATCTATCATCATCATCCTCATGGCAAACTTCCTTGAGGCACACAAACACGCCGGGAAACACCGCCCCTTCGACCTAAAAGGCGCGGTGCTGCTGAGCCTGATGCTCTTCGTATTGATGTTCGGGCTTTCGCAGATCAATAGCAGCAACCTGGTGAAGAGCTTCTTCGTCGGGATGCCGGTCGAGCTGGCGGAGGGCGAGAGCAAGACCCTGCTCGATACGCTGGGCGAAATCCCGGTCATCCTCTACCTGCTGGCATCGGGCACGCTGCTGTTCGCCTTCCTGCGCGTCGAAGAGAGCGCCGCAGACCCTATGATCCAAGTAGACCTCCTGAAGAAGCGCCAGCTCGCCACCACCAACGGCGTGAGCTTCTTCGCCGGGATCGCCATGAGCAGCATGTTCTTCATACCGGCGCTGGCCTCCACCATGCTTGGCCTCAGCGACGAACGCGCCGGCAACATAGTCACACCCATAGCGCTGACCATGTTCTTCGCCGCGCCGGGCTTGGGCGCGCTGCTGCCGAAGCTGGGTTCACGCATAGTCGTCGCCACCGGCACCCTCATCGCAGCCTTTGGCATGTTCTTGCTCGGCAGCTGGTCCGATAGCATGAACACCTTCATCATCGCGCTCATCCCGATCGGGGTTGGGCTGGGGGCGCTGGTCGGCTCGCCGCTTAACTACATCGTGGTGAACAACGTGCCGCCCAAACAACGCGCAACCGGCATCAGCATCCTGACGATCTTCCGCAACGTCGGCATAGTGATCGGCCCAACGCTCGCCGGGGCGCTGCTGGCCTCGAACGCGGCGGCCAATATGGGGCCGGCCATGCGCGCGGCCATGAATATGGATAAGCAAGTGATGCAGGAGATGATGCAAATGGACAAGATGATGCCGCTGATCGGCGAGGCGATCGCCGCCGGTGACATCACGCAAGAGGAAAGCGCACAGATCGGCGTGGCGATGATGGGCGGCGACTTCGATAGAGAGGCAACAGAACCCGAAGTGCGCGACGCACTCGACACTTTCAACGCGCGCTATATGATGCCCCAGATCGCCGAAGCGACCGGCGCAGGCACAATGCCCTACTTCACCATGCAAGCGCTCGACGCGGCGCTCATCAGCGAGCAAGACGTCGCACGCATCGCCTCGGTGATGATGGGCGGCGGGTTCAGCATGGACCAGATGGACAGCCTCTCCGAAGATACACGCGCCGCGATGGACCGCGTCCTTGAACGCTACGTCACCAACCCGGTCATGGAGAAAGGCTTCCGACAAGTCTATCGCTTCCTGGCCTTTGTGGTGCTGCTCTCGGTTGCGCTCACCCTGCTGCTGCCCAACCGCACGCGCGAACGCGCCCAGATCGCAACCCTAGACGCGGTGGAACACTAACTGGACAAACCACCCTCCACCTGATATAATCCCGCCCGGCTTGATCGCTTTGCCATAGATAGCGGGCGCCCCCACATGCGGGGCTTAATCTCCCGCCGAGGTGAAGGGCATAAAGCAGTGCGTGAACTATGTAAACGTACGGCCTCCCCCCTTTACCCGGCGGAGGCCGTTTTTTCTTTCGCAAGCACCCAACCTGACTCGATGATGCCGACCTGAAGGAGGTGAGATACATTTGGCAATCACAAGACAGAAGAAACAAGAACTCGTAGCACATTACTCAGAACTATTGCAGCGCAGCGCAGTAGTCGTTGTCACACACTACCGTGGCATGAACATGAACCAGCTGCACGAACTGCGCACCAAGCTCAGCGACGTTAACGGCAAGTACCTAATCACAAAGAACACCTTGCTAAAATTGGCTCTGCGCGAATCCGGCATGGCTATGCCCGAAGATTTGCTCACCGGGCCGGTTGCGCTCGGCCTGGCCTTCGATGACGTCGGCGGCACCGTCAAAGTCCTGCTCGACGCAGCAGACAACAAAGACATGTCGCTAGAAGTCATGGGCGGCATCATGGGAGAAACAGTGCTCGACCTCAAGCAGCTCGAACAACTCACCAAGCTCCCGTCGCTCGAACAGATCCACTCCCAGCTCGCGGGCCTGATCGCCAGCCCCGCAACCAACATCGTCAGCCTGCTGGTACAACCGGCGCGCGACGTAGTGGGCGTGCTCGACGCAGCATCCACCCAAGTGCTCAACGTAATCGCGGCCTACGTAGCCGAAAACGAAGCCAAAGAAGCCGCTGCATAGCAGCCGCATAGTACTTACACAACATACAAAAAGAAAGGATCGAAAAATGGCAGACCTCGAAAAACTGGTCGAAGAACTTAGCGCTCTCACCGTGCTCGAAGCAGCACAGCTCAAAGACTTGCTCGAAGAAAAGTGGGGCGTCACCGCCGCCGCACCGATGGCCGGAATGCCCATGATGATGGCCGGGATGCCCGGCGCCGCCGGCGGCGCAGCCGAACCCGAAGAAGAACAGATCGAATTTGACCTCGTGCTCAAGGAAGTCGGGCCGAAGAAGATTCAGGTCATCAAGGCCGTGCGCACCTTCACCACCCTGGGCCTCAAGGAAGCCAAAGAAGTTGTCGATAACGTGCCGAGCGTCCTGCTCGAAAGCGTCAGCAAAGAGATGGCAGAAGACGCCAAAGCCAAGCTCGAAGCCGAAGGCGCCACCGCCGAAGTCAAGTAGACACACATCTACCGGGTGCATCCCTGTCGGGGATGAGAAGACACCTCACATCTATCAAAACCCAAACGGGGCATGGTGCGAACGATCGCCACCGCGCCCCGTTCTGCATCCCATCCAGCCGACACAGCACCCCAAGCATCCCAAACCTCCGGCCCCCCACTCCCACAGCGCATGTTGATGCGGTAAAATCGCATTATCATAAACATCAGACCCGACCCACAGGAGCAATGCACGCTATGGAAAAGACCGCATACAAAGGCTGGCCCAATTGCTATCGCTTGGCAAACGATAAAGTAGAACTCATCATAACCACAGATGTAGGGCCGCGCATCATCCGCTTTGCATTCATCGGCAGAGACAACATCCTGAAAGAATACAAGACGATGTTGGGCAAAACCGGCGGCAGCGCATGGCGCATCTACGGCGGACACCGCCTCTGGCACGCGCCAGAAGCCAAACCACGCACCTATTACCCCGACAACCAAACGGTCAGCATCGAAGAACACACCGGCTTTGTCCGCACGGTCCAGCCCACCGAGCCGACAACCGGCATCCAGAAGGAGATGGACATCGCGCTCGCGCCCGACACAGCCCACGTCAAAGTGACACACCGGCTGCGCAACACCGGCATGTGGGCGGTCGATCTGGCACCCTGGGCACTCACAGTGATGGCACAAGGCGGCGTCGCAGTCATCCCGCTGCCACCGCGCGGCTCACACGAGACCGACCTCCTGCCGGCGAACACGCTCACGCTCTGGACTTATACCGACATGTCGGACCCACGTTGGACCTGGGGCGAGAGGTACATCTTGCTGCGCCAGGACCCCCAAGCCGCCAAACCGCAGAAGATCGGTGCGCTGGTGCCCGATGGGTGGGGGGCCTATGCCGGCAAGGACGCGCTGTTTGTCAAGACGGTCAGCTTTACCGCCGGTGCGCGCTATCCCGATATGGGCTGCTCGGTCGAGACCTTTACCAACGCCGACATGCTAGAGCTAGAGACGGTCGCGCCGATGACCCGCCTCGAACCGGGCGCGGCGATAGAGCACGTCGAGGACTGGTATCTGTTCGACGGCGTGCCACTGCCGGCCAACGATGCGGATGTAGCCGCGCACATTTTGCCAAAGGTCAAAGCGGCCAGAGGGATGTAACCCCACACTTACTGTAACTGCTCGGCCCGGTGAGCATACCAGCCCCCCGCCCGGCGCGGGGATCAGGCAACCCGAACTAACCCACCATATGGCGAGGTGATGAAACCCAAAATGTATTGTGTCGTATTAATTAAGAAAGCGCTCGGCAAGAGGAGCGCTTAATGTCTGCGGGGAGGTTTGATTTTGTCACCGGCTGCGCGCGCGCCCCGATTTGAGACCGGGTAGCGTGCCATGCGGATGTCCCGCGCGAGTATCTCGGCATCGCGCACCGCATCGCACTGAAGAACACTGGCGCGGAATGGTCGGTCAATATGGAAAAGCTTCTTGAAGAGTTTCATCATTCTACCTCCTGCTTTTAACGGCATAGCTTAATTAACTATAATATAGCACAGATTGAGAATTATCCAGACGCCTACTGCGATATAACGGAAACCATATAGGAGAAACAGAAAAATATGTCAGAGAAGCTCGCACAACAGATCGAGGACGAAATCCGCGCGGCACGCCTCCCCCTAGAGGTAGACTGTGCTTGGCGCGACGAGGTGATATGGCCGCAATACGGCGGACTTTCGATCAACAATATACCGGCCACCGTCACCGCCATGCTCGGAGTACACCTCCCGGCGGACGTAAGCACGGCCCCGCCCCTAGATGCGCGCATATGGCCGAGCAATACACGCGCGTCGCGCGTGGTGCAGATTCTATTGGATGGCTTTGGCTACGGCCTGCTCCAAGAACTCCGCGCCGAGCCGGAGATGCGGGAGGTGATAGACGAGATCATCGGCAGCGGCGTGCTGGCGCCGATCACATCCATCTTCCCATCGACGACGGCGGTTGCGCTCAGCACCCTATGGACCGGGGCAATGCCGGCCACACACGGGATATTGGGCACGCGCATGTTCTTGCGCGAGTACGGCGTGCTGATGAGTCCGCTGAGCTTGGGGCCGGTCGGTGGGCGCGGCGACCTGACACAATGGGGCCTCAACCCAGAAACCCTAGTCTCGACACCGGGCATCGCCGAGCTGCTCAACGCGGACGGCATCGACATGCACCTCATCATGCTAAGCTACCTGCCGGGTA
>CAZJBO010000159.1:0-6597 GCA_964544075.1 uncultured Anaerolineae bacterium | reverse complement strand
ATGGGTGGCGGGGTGGGGGTGGGGAGGTCGGTGCAGGCCGGCAGCACAAGCACGGTGCATAACATACACGCGGTAAAAATGAAGATACGTCGCATGGCAGCCTCACAGTTGAGTAATCGCGCTAGGGGCAGTTTAGCACGGGGCGGGGTGAGGTCCAAATTAGGGGGCGATGGTATACTTAAATTGGGGTTCTATTTGAGGAATTCGTGTGGGGCGTGAGTGTGTCGTTATGCCCCCATCACCCGTAGGCGCGCCCCGATCTGTTGCCCCCGACCGAGATAGTGTTGACAGGTTGTCTGTGCGCCCGTATGAGCGCAAATGAATGAATGTAAGCAGGTGAGGCATGAGCAACAATCCCGACGACTCGACAAAACCGCCCGCACAAGCACCAATGCCGCGTGCTCGCCGCCGTGATCCTTACCGCCCGCCGCCGCTGCCCGTTACATCGCCGCCGCCACAAGCCCCCATCGTCGCGCCGCCGCCCGGCGGTGACCTCCCCCCGGCGGCCACGCCCCGCACGCCCGGCGAGAGCGGTTTATACTTCCCGTGGTGGTCGGTTGTGGGCTTGGTGGCGATAGTGGGGGTGCTCTCTTGTAGCATCTGGGGTTTTATCTTCACGCGCGGCGGGACGACATCGCCGGGCGGACGCACCCCGACCATCATCATCACCACGGCCACGGTCACCTTCGCCGCGCCGACGCTCGCGTCCACCGCTGCGCCGCCGACTGCGACGCTCTCGCCGCAGCCGACGCCTATCGATACCCTGCCCCCCAGCAACATCACGGTGGAGGCGGGCGTGACGGTCGAGATAGTCGGGACCGGGGCGGCGGGCTTGTCGATGCGCGACGGGGCCGGTACAGGCTATGAGGTGCGCTTTGTGGCGCACGACGGTGAGGTGTTCATAATCACGGATGGCCCGCAGTTCGGCGGAGGCTATGAATGGTGGCACATCGAGGCGACGGATGGTTCGGGCCGGGAGGGGTGGTCGGTGCGGCAGTATATGCAGGCGATTGCGCCGCCCCCTGCCGAGGTGGAGGATGCGGCGGGCGAGTAGCCGAACATGTGGGGGACAATCTTTGTTGGCCCCCACACATGGTGTTTCGTGGGGGCGCCCTTCCCTACGGTCGGCGTCGCCCGATTACCGGTAGTCATGAGACCGGGCGGCTCACCCGCCCGGCCTGAACTATCCCTGAACTTTGATCTATACCCCGATTGTCGTTTCGGCACACTTTCGATTATCATAGCGTCTGTAGTAGTTTCTTCGGAGGCATCCCGGATTCGGACTGCACCACGGGTGGGGGGGGGAGAACAGGGGGCGCCGTGTTCTTTGTGATCTGTGTAATCTGCATGATAAATTCTTCCCGGCCTATTTTCTAAGGGTTCATTGCCTATGTGTACTGCGTTCCCTTCCTTCCACCCTACCTTGCTTTAACGCTTGAATGTATCGTCAAGGAGCAATTGGCATGACAAACCGTGTAGTTGTCGTGGGAAGCGCGAATACCGATATGATGATGCGCTGCTCTCACATCCCCGCGCCGGGCGAGACCGTCCTAGGGGGCGAGTTCGTGACCGCCGCCGGTGGCAAGGGCGCTAACCAGGCGGTCGCTGCGGCGCGGCTCGATGCCGAGGTGACCTTCATCGCGCGGCTTGGCGTGGACACTCTGGGCGATCGGGCGATCGAGCGGTACCGGGCAGAGGGGATCAACACCGATTTCATTGTACGCGACCCTATCGCAGCCTCCGGGGTTGCTCTGATTATGGTAGATGCTGCCGGTGAGAACATCATCGCAGTAGCGTCGGGGGCAAACGCGCGCCTTTCTCCTGCCGATGTCGAAGCCGCCGAAGCCCTTATCGCCAAGACCGATGTGATGTTGTTGCAGCTCGAAATTCCGCTTGATACCGTCATCGCGGCGGCACGCATCGCGCGGCGGCAGGGCGTGCGGGTGGTCTTGAACCCTGCCCCGGCTGCCGACCTCCCGCCGGAGCTGCTGAGCAACGTCGAGGTGCTCACACCCAACCACATTGAGGCGTTGCACTTGGTGGGGCTGCCCGACGATTCTGCTGTGCCGCACGCCGAGCTTGCCGAGACCTTACTGATGCAGGGCGTGGGCGTGGTGGTGATGACAATGGGCGCGGAAGGCGCGCTGTTGGCAGAGGCCGGGCGGGTGCGGCGCGTGCCGGGCTTCTCGGTGACCCCCGTAGATACGACCGGGGCAGGCGATGCTTTCAACGCGGGTTTGGCGGTGGCGCTCTCGCGTGACCCCGATGATCTACACGGAGCGGTGCGCTATGGCAACGCAGTCGGCGCGCTTTCTGTGACCAGGTCTGGCGCGCAATCATCGCTGCCGCGCCAATCGGCGGTCGATGTGCTCTTGACCGGCGCTTAGGGTTTACCTAACGAGGAGAAGTGGCTTTGGAATATCATCTCATCATCGTACCTCACACGCGCTGGGACCGTGAAGGATACCTCCCTTTCGAACAATCGCGGCGGCGGCTGGTGTGGGCCATAGACGATATGCTCGATGCAATGGAGACCCCAGGCGGCTTGCCGTGCTTTACACTCGATGGGCAAACCGCGCTTCTCCTCGACTACCTGGCCGCGCGCCCTGAAAACCACGCGCGGGTGAAGTCATTGGTCGAGGCGGGGCGCTTGGAGCTGGGGCCGTGGTATGTGCTGCCACACCCTGCCCTTGTCTCGCAAGAGAGCTTGATACGCAACCTGGCGCGCGGTCTTGCGGAGGTCGGTCGTTTCGGCGGCGCGTTGCCGGTTGCCTATATGCCCGATGCGCGCGGCCCGGTCGGGCAGATGCCCCAGCTCCTACGCGGCTTCGGCTTGGATACGGCTCTGGTATGGCGGGGCGTGCCGGATGCAGTCACGCGCAGCCTCTTCACATGGCAGGCGCCCGACGGCACACAGGTGCTGGCCTTGTATGCGCCGCTGGGCTATATGCCAAGCCCCATCCTCCCTGCCGAGACCGGCGCGCTCGCCGCGCGCTTGCGCCAGATCATTGCAGACCTGTCTATGTGGCAAGGCCAAGATAGCCCGACTATGCTGCTGCTCGGCGGCGGCGAATATCTGCCGGCTCAGCTCGACCTGCCCGTGATCTTAGAGCGTTTATGGCAGCGCAAGCAGGCCGCGCCTTCGTTCATGGATGTGGACGGTGAGGGAAACTCGCTCCACGCGGGACCGGAGCGGCATTATAGCTGGGAGCTGGGGCGGCTTGCCGATTATGCGGCGCGGGTGCGCGCGGAGCTTGACGCGGGGAAGCAACCTTTGCCATATGTCGGCGCCCTGGATGGCACACGGCGTGTGCCGCTGGCTGTCGGTGTGGTGTCGGCGCGCATCCCTTGCAAGCTGCGCGACTTCGCGGCTACGCGCCAGATGGAAACGCGCGTGGAGCCTTTGGCGGCTTGGTGTCTGCTGAACGGCTATCTACCCGACGCGCGTCAGCATGGGCGCATCTGGAACCTGCTGTTGCGGAACCATGCACAGCCCTCGATCGGCGGCACAAGCTGCGACGATGTGCAATATGATGTCGCACAGCGCTACCATCGCGCCGGCCAGCTGATGGATATACTCGGCGAGGAGTATATAGAGACACTCGCGGAAGGTTGGCCGATCCCGGAGACGGCGCCCCAGACGATCGCGCAGTTGGCGGTCTTCAACCCGATGGGGCCACAGGCCGCTGCGCTCTGCACGGGCACGGTCTATACCGATACACGGGTGCGCCGCGCAGTGCTCCGGGGCGCCGAGGGCGCGGAGACGGATGTGCAGTTGGACTACTTGGGCGAGGAAGAACTCTTCGTCCAGATGCTCACGCCGGAGGCGCTTTTGGCACGGCTTGATCCGGCAGAGGTGCCGGGCGCCTTCGCCGGGCTGTATGTGCAGAAGGGTCACTTCCGCCAGCGCAGCGACAGCGTGGCGGTGCTCACCTTGCTGTTGGGCGCGCACGCCGCCCCAGCCCTTGATCTGCGCGTGACGGCGCGCACCTTCCTTGATGCACACCCCGAAGTGCGGCGCGTGCTGCTGCGCTATACGCGCGGACATGCGCATCGTGTCAGCTTTATACAGAAGGATGTGCAGCCGGGCCAGCTCGCGACCTTTGCGCTTGTGCGCAGCGGGGCAGGCGCGGGGCAGGATGCGCTGAGCGCCGACGACCGGATGTTGACCAACGCCTTCTATCGTCTCACTTGGGATGGCGAGACGCTGCGCCTCTTCGACCGGCGCTCCGGGCGGCGCTTTGGCCCGCTCAATTTGTTTGTCGATGTGGCCGACAAGGGCGATTTGTATAACTTCTGCCCTCTGCCGGTCGATGCGCCTATCGACCGGCCCGTGACGGCGGCGGTGGATGTTATCGCGGCGGGGCCGGTGTATGCGGCATGGCGCATCCGGTATAGCTATGAGCTGCCGATGCGCCTTATGGCAGACCGTTTGAACCGGCATGACGAGACGGTGACGCTGGCGGTCGAGACGACGGTGCGGCTCTATGCCGGTCTTGCGCGCGTGGACTTCACAACCCGGCTGCGCAACCGGGCGCGTGACCATCGGCTGCGCGTGGGCATGGTTAGCCCGATCGAGACCGATCATCTGTGGTGCGACGGCCAGTTCGAGCTGCTCAGACACCCGACGACGCCGCCCTCTGCCGATATGAGCTGGGCCGAGGTGCCGGGAGGGACGCATGTCTTCAACGGCTTTGCCGCACTCAGCGACGATACGAGCACTTTGGTGTTGATGACGCGCGGCTTGCGTGAGGTGGAGGCAGCGCCGGCCCCTGTCGCTAACGGTGCGCAAGGCACGGCGTTGTGGCTGACGCTGTTGCGCTGCGTGGGGCGGCTTGCGCGGCCCGACCTGGAAACCCGTCCGTCCGGCGCAGTCGGCCCGGCGCTCGATACGCCCGATGCGCAGTTGCCAGGCGTGCATACCTTCGATTACAGTTTGGCGGTGCTCCCCGGCCCGATAGAGTCGCTGTCGCTGTGGGACCGGCTGGCGGCATATCAAGCACCGCCCTTGCTGCGGCAGGTGTGGCCGACCGGCGCGGCAGATGTGGATGCTATGCCTCAGCCGATGTCGATCTCCGATCCTGACATCGAGTGGAGCGCGTTTAAGCCTGCCGACGCGGTGGATGCGGTGGTGATCTTGCGCTTGGTGAACAAGCGCGGAGCGCCCAAGCCGGGCGTGCGGCTGAGGGTGGGCGCGGCGGTGTCGGCGGTGTATCCGGCAGACTTGCGCGAGGCCCCGGCGGGGGATGCGCTGGCGCGGGACGAGGCCGGGGTAATGCTGGATTTCAGACCCTATGAGATACGTACGCTATATTTGGAGCTGGCAGAGCTGTAGGTGCGCGGCGGCGCTGCATGGCAGAGGGGGAGGTAGATATGTCGTATGGAGAGTTTGTCCGGCGCACACTCACGGTGGTGTTTATCGTGGGCGTGTGTATGTTTTTGGTCACCGCGATCTCGGAGCTGGTATCTATCCTGCTCATCGTGTTTACCTGTTGGGTCATCTCGGTGGGGATCAATTCCGCGATCCGGAATGTGCAGCGCTTGGGCATCAAACGCATCTATGCCATCCCTTTGACCCTGGTCGGGCTGGTGCTTGTGTTTGTCTTGGCGTTTTCTATCATTCTGCCGCCCTTCGTCACGCAGACCAAGAGCTTGGTCAACGGCCTGCCGAACGCGGTTGTCTCTCTCGTGGAGACTTATGAGAAGCTGCGCGCCGATAATGAGTTGGCGGCCAATACGCTGCCCGAATTTACGGTGGAGGATTACAACAAGCTGATTGATACGGCTTTCGAAGATGTTGTAGTCGATGATGACACGATCGCTGCGATTGATCTAACCCGGCTGGTCGGTTCGGCGCTCCCGCTGCTGGGGGGCATCGGGAGCTTTATCGGCAATGTGTTTGCCAACTTCATGTTGATTGTAATCATCACGAGCTATCTTGTGATGGACCCGCTGGTCTACTATCGGCCTATCATTGCCATAGTCCCCGCCTCCAAAGAGCAGCGTGTTATCGAGCTGGTCGATGAGGTGCGCGAGAAAGTGGTCACCTGGATGGGGGCGCTCTCGGTTTCGATCACGGTCACGTCGGTCATGGTGACGGTTGCCCTCGGCGTCATCTTGCGCATCCCGAACGCTTTTGCTTTGGGCTTGATGGCGGGCTTGACAACCTTTATCCCGAACCTGGGTTACTATATCGGCTTGATCCCGATCTTTATCTTTGCCGCTGCCAGCGACCCGGTCAAAGCGATCCCGGCGGCCATCTTATATTGGTTGATTAACGAATTCGAGGGCAAGGTGATCTCGCCGGCGGTCATCAAGAGCGAACTCAATATCCCGGCGGGCGTAATCCTCCCCTTCCAGCTTATCGCGGCTTCGGTCTTCGGCTTCTTCGGCATACTGCTTGCCGTGCCGATGCTGGCGATCGCGATTGCGTTGGTGCAAGAGCTGTACGTCTACGACACGCTCGGCAAACGCGGACGGCTGCCGAAGATTGTGGATAGGGACGGTGATCTGCTGTTGGAGTATCCGAGCACTGAGTGAGGGGCTTTGGCCTGCGGTTGAAACCGCAGGCTAGCGCGATACGTCGGCTGCGCCGAC
>CAZJBO010000158.1:4665-6601 GCA_964544075.1 uncultured Anaerolineae bacterium | reverse complement strand
TTGGTACCGATCGCCCCGATCTGCGCTATGGCATGGAGCTTGTCGATGTGAGCGACGTGGTGGCAAAGAGCACCTTCAAAGTCTTTACCGGCACGGTGGCGGAAGGCAAGCCGGTCAAGGCGATCTGTGTACCGGGCTGTGCCGGATATAGCCGCAAGCAGGTGAGCGAACTTGAGGCGATCGCACAGGCAGAGGGCGCGAAGGGTCTGGCATGGCTGGCGATCGAGTCGGGCAAGACGCGCGGTTCGGTTAAGAAGTTCTTTGCCGACGACCTGCTCGCCGAACTCTTGGCCGTCACCGGTGCGCAACCCGGTGATCTGTTGCTCTTTGTCGCCGACACCTTCGAGGTGGTCAGCGCGGCGCTGGATGCGCTGCGGCGCGATATGGCGGCGCGCTTGGGGTTGGCAGACCCTCGGCAGATTTGTTTCACTTGGGTGATTGACTTCCCCTTGTTCTTCTGGAGTGAGGACGAAGCGCGCTGGGACCCCTCACACCATTTGTTTACCTCACCCTTGCCAGAAGATGCCCATCTGCTCGATACCGACCCCGGAGCGGCGCGTGGTGCACAATATGACTTGGTCTGCAACGGCTATGAGGTCGCCGGGGGTAGCATCCGCATCCATGACCGCGCTATGCAGGAGAAGGTCTTTGCGCTGATCGGCCTCGACATAGACACCGCACGCGAACGCTTCGGACACATGCTGGAAGCCTTCGAGTTCGGCACACCGCCACATGGCGGCATCGCGCCCGGCATCGACCGTCTGGTTATGCTCTTGGCAGGCGAGCCGAACATCCGGGAGGTGATCGCCTTCCCCAAGAGCCAGCAGGCCGCCGATATTATGGTCGATGCGCCTTCTGAGGTCGAGCCGATACAATTGGAAGAACTGCATATCCGTGTTGTGGAAGATTAGAGTTTCCTAAGGTTTGGCTTGTTTGTTCGTTTGACATTGCGAACTCAATATAACCGTGGTATAACAACTGCAATCCTGCCATGCACGTGATGGTGCATACGTTTTGAGCCAACGTTTTTTGATGGGGATGCTCTGTCCTAAGTGAATGCAATAGGCCTTGAGCCGAGGCTGAAGCTAAAAGCAGGTATCCCACCTGCGCAAGCAGGTTCAAAATTCAGTGCCACACGACATGGCGGGCAGCTTCGAGAGAGACCTCCGCTTTGGCGGAGGGCTTTCTTTTTACCGCCAAACGTAAAGAAAAAGTTATAAAATTTGACAGCCCCGCCCCCTCCTCTTATACTCTCTTGTGCTGCAACCTTAACCCACCCCCCAAGAAGTGTATGCAAAGAGAACGAGTCGCGGACGACATCTATGTATTTATCAGTGAAGTGTATGCCCAAGTCACTGCCGGTGCGGTGATTACCTCAGAGGGCACTATACTGATCGATACCCTCGTCTTTCCATTCGAAGCGCGGGCCATCCGCCACTTTCTCGAAACCCGCCTCAACGCCCCGGTACGCCTCTTGGTCAACACCCATTACCACGCCGATCATACTTACGGCACCTGCTTCTTCCCCGAAGCCCTGGTTGTCTCGCACAAGTTGTGCCGCCACCTCCTCGATACTCAGGGACGCGAGAGCCTGGCGAGGGCGCAGATCAATACCTCACAGCTCAGGGCTGTCGAAGTCGTCTTGCCCACCGTCGTGTTCGACCAGGAAGCATTGTTCTTGCACCTGGGTAACAAGACCCTCAAGATGTGGCATACGCCCGGCCACAGCGCAGACTCGACCGTATGTCTGATCGAAGAGGACCGGGTGCTTTTCGCTTCCGATACTATTATGCCTGTGCCCTATTTCGTCGATGGTAGCTATGATGACTTTGTGGCTTCGCTGCATTCGCTCCAGGGGCAAGACTTCGAGAACGTGGTGCAGGGCCACGGTGAGGTCATTTTGCGCGGCGAGATCGAGCGGAAGATCCAAAGCGAC
>CAZJBO010000158.1:0-4655 GCA_964544075.1 uncultured Anaerolineae bacterium | reverse complement strand
CTATCTGTCCGCGCTGAAGGAACATATCTACATCGCACTCAGCCGCGAAGACCCGCACAAATATCTGGAGACCGTCACGGTCGAGACTTGTGGCAAAAGCCGGATTCTGCTCAACGGGGCGGTGCAGGGGCTGCACCACGGCAACCTGCATATGCTCTTTGAACAGATACAGAAAGCCGAGAGTGCCTGAAGATGGCAGCGCAAGACAAAGACTCCCGCCAAGACTTGTCCGATGCGCTTCAGTTTACGTCCGAAGACCTCCGGGTAAACCGACAAGGTCAGCTTAGTTCTCGGCAGGCGGCGCGCATCCAGCGTCAGGCTGCCTACAGCGTGGCGTGGACGGCTGGCGTTTGTGTGCCGGTGTTCATCATCCTGGTGCTGCTTTTTAACTCCCCTCGCGTTGATGGCATTTTGTGGGCGCTGGCCCTAAGCGGGATCCCTTTTGTCTATAACGCACTGCGCCACTGGCCGGCAGTGCGCGACGTTACCGCACTGCGCATCGCGAAGGTTGATGGCTCTGTCACCGCCGTGCGCCGACAGCCGCGCTGGATGCGTAAAGTCGGGCCGGTGTTGAGGCTTGCTCCGGGCCACTATTTTGTCGTCCGCCCCGATGCGGGTAAGGCCGTTCGCTTCCGTGTGAGCCGTGCGGCGTATCAAGCGTTGCACGAAGGCCGCTATGCTGTATATTATCTGCCCCGTGCCCGCCGGGTCGTCAGCATCGAACCGCTTGCCGCCTGACGCGCTAAGCGCTAAGATTGTGGACATCATGTTGTGTCACATCATCATGGTTGATGGTATCTGAGAAAGCGCGTCATTGTGCCCTTACCAAGCCCACCAATTGTATTTGGTTTCATCCTTGCCACCTTGTATGGCGCGTTGTTTCACCTGATCGTTGGCGGTGATGCCCGCCGCTTAGCCTTGTTCCTCTTGGCGGGCTGGCTGGGCTTTCTGTTAGGGCAGATGCTGGGCGCGGCATTCAACGTCCAGGTGTTAGACATCGGCTCGATCCATACTCTCACGGCCACCGTCGGTGCTTGGTTAGCCCTGCTCGCCGCACGCCTGTTTACCGGCGCTGTGCGTGCCGATAAAAAGCAAAGCGATAAGTGAGAAAGCTATGAACGCAACACAATCTTCCCCGCCCGCCCCGCGCACCGATACCGATGCCTCCCCGCGTGAAGAGCCGAAAGGCGGGGGGGGCACGCTAAAGCAGCTTTTCACCGCCATCGCCGTGGTGATCGGGGTGATTGTGGTTACTACCGCTTTCTTTGTCGCCCTGGCTTTGCACACCCCCAACGCCGCCGAGACCCTCGGCGCCATACGCGATGTTTTCATCATCATCTTGGCGTGGTTCTCGGTCTTCATCTGCATTTCCATCGTCATTTTGGTTTTGCAGGTCGCGGCCTTGTTCAACCTGATTAAAAACGAGATGGTCCCCATCCTGGAGACCTTCCAAAAAACCACCGATACCGTGCGCGGCACCTCGGCTTTCGTGAGCAAAAACCTAACGCAGCCCGTCATCCGCGCAACCGGGTTCTTCGCTTATGTTCGCACTTTCCTAAGGTATCTGCACATCATCCGCAGTGCGGAACTCAAGGAAGATTTTGTCGCCATGCCCACCGCGCACGATACTGCCGGAGAGGAGAACAAGTCATGACCGATCAACCTCGACCCGCCGATAGACACTGGGGTGCGCTTTGGTCCGGCTTGGTGGTCGGCTGGGGCATAGGTGCGCTCATCGGCATCCTCCGCGCCCCCCGCTCTGGCGCGCAGACCCGCACCCTCATCGGCGCGCAGACTGCCGAGATTGCGCTCCGGGTGCAAGAGCAAATCCAACGCGATCCGGTGCGCGAGGCCATCGAAGAAGGCAAGCAGGTTGCCCGCGCGCGCCAATCCGGACAGGCCGCCGAAGCCGAGGCCTAAGCTATACACTCCCTCTCATCCGCCCGTTGTTTTTGCCATCTTCTCTGCCATGCGCCGGTCGAAGCGCGCTCGTTCGATGATGAAGCGTTCGTGCTCTGCCTCGCCGATGCGCTCTACCGCGTCGAAAGCCTCGATGTGGAAGCGCAAGCGCCGCCGGTCCACTTCGACTAACTCCGCTTTGATCGTAACAGTCATGCCGGGCGGTGTCGCCGCCAGGTGCCGCAGATTGATCGACATGCCGACCGTTTGTTGGCCTTCCGACAGTAGGGGGTCTACCAGCGCCAGCGCGCAGCCCTCACAGAAGGCTACCAGCATCGGTGTCGAAAGCACCTGTGCGTGGCCGCTGCCCCATACGCTCGCCAAGTGTTGCGCCTCGACGATTGTGCTCATCTCGTGCTTGAGTCCGGGTTCGAGTGTTGTCATGCGTATTTCTCCCATTCCGTCGGTGGGTCAGCCTAAGTAACCGCCTCGCTCACCAGCGCGAGCGCTTCCGGCAGCATATCGCCGACATCGCTTGCGACCACGCTCGCCGGTGTGCCCAGCAAGCCTGCCGACATCTCGCCCGCCAGTCCATGCAGATATGCACCCGCAGCCGCAGCATCAAAGGGCGGTAAGCCTTGTGCCCGCAGCGCGACAATCGTGCCTGCCAGCACGTCGCCGGTACCCGCCGTCGCCAGCGCCGATGATGCGAACGGCATCACGCGCACCCTGCCGTCCGCCGCCGCCACCACAGTATGCGCGCCCTTTAGCACAACCACACAATCCCATGCCGCCGCGCGTGCGCGCGCCAGCTCGATGCGGTCTGATGGCAGCGCGTCGGGCGCTACGCCACAGAGACGCGCCATCTCGCCGGGGTGTGGCGTGAGGATGCTCCCGGCAGGGAGCGCCGAGGGCCAATCTTCCATGCCCGCCAGCAGGTTTAACCCGTCGGCATCGATCACCAGAGGCGGCAGATCGACATCTGTATCGGCAGGGTCCGCATCGGTCTCATTATGCACAAAGCCGATTGCCCGCTTGCTCTCGACCACATCGGGGCGGAGCAGCTCTTGTAGAAAGATGCCGGTTGTTTTCTCCTGTCCCCAGCCCGGACCCAAGAGCATCGCGCTGTATGCCGACATCTCTTTGCGCACGATGTCCGCCGCTTTCTCGGCCAGCACGCCCATATCATGCGGCAAGAGCAGCCAGGTCGCCTCGGTGACCTGGGGGGCCAGCAGCGATACGACCGGCCCCGGCGCGCCCACGGTCACCCAGCCGGTTCCGGCGCGGTATGCCGCCAGCGCTGCCAGTGCCGGCGCGCCCACGTAGTTCAGCGATCCGGCGATCAGCAATGCTTTGCCGAATGTGCCCTTGTGCCCATCGACCGGGCGGTGTGGCAGCAGGACGCGCACGGCAGGACCGTCGGACATCTCTGTGTTGATCGCTGTCAGCTCTGCCAGATCGGGGGGCGTGCCGATATCGGCCACGTGCAGACGGCCCAGCTTGGCCGCGCCGGGGAAGCTCACGTGCCCGACCTTGACGGCAGCAAAGGTGATGGTGTCGTCGGCGTTGAGGGTCAGGGGGTCGGCTGCGCCGGTGTCGCAATCCAGGCCGCTGGGACAATCGACCGCGATTACGATAGGCAAGCTCACCGTATCGGCGGCGCGTGGTGCGGCGGGTGTGCGGTAGGTCGTTGAGTTCTTAGGGGGGGCTTTGCGTCGTGTCGATATAACGCGCCCGGCTTCGTTGAGGAGCGCGGCCATTTTGCCCTTGACCGGCAGGCGTGCCCCGGTGCCGAGCAGTGCATCTACTATCACGTCTGCGTTCGTCAGCAAAGCGCGCAAGGTGTCGCCGTCCGGGTCTGTGTCGGCTTTGGTGCATGAGAGGCCGGCTTGCTCGACCTTTGCAAAGTTCGCGTCGTCCGCAGCGCGGGGCTTTAGCAGATAGAACGCGACCTCTGCGTCGCTCTCTTCGGCGATCAAGCGGCCTGCCACCAGACCGTCGCCGCCATTATTGCCCGGCCCGACCAAGACGAGCACCAGCGCGTCCGGCAAATCGGCCAGTTTTGCAATGACGAGGTCGGCGACGGCGCGCCCCGCACGATCCATCATCGCGGCATAGCTGGTGCCGGTTGCATCGGTGGCGGCTTCTATGGCGCGCATTTCTGCCACGGTTACGATTTTCGGCATGTTCTTTCCCCTCCGGTAGATAACCTTGCGCAGGGGGATTATAACGTACCGTATAACTGTGTAAAACGGGGCAGTCGATTTATGCGTGCGCGTTCGGAGAGCGGATGCCCGGTCTCGTCTACCGCCTTGATCGCGCCCTTGATGCTGCGCGTGCGGATGGCCCCGCGTGCATAGGGGTTATTGACCAACTGTGGCGCATCGAGCAAGCCTATCTCGACCGCCCGCGCCAGCGTTGCCGGGTCGGATAGCGGGTCTTCCAGGCCGGAGCCGAGGGCGCGGATGGCGTCGAGCAAGACATGTGTCTCGGCGATCAGCTCGACCTTGCGCGCCCGGACTGCGGGGTCTGCGGTCATATCGGGAATGCCGCGTAAGGCAATCTCGGCCACATAGCCGGCCATCTGCGCGCTTTCGATCACTTCATCGGCAGTCGCAGCGTGGTCGGCTTCGGAATAACCTACCACGTGGATTATGTGCGGACGGACCGTCATTTGCAGCATCACGCTCTGCGCTAGGTGTGCACGGGCCTTTGGCACGCTCAGCGGATAGCTCAGCAGCCCGGTGCGCGTCTGC
>CAZJBO010000157.1:0-6662 GCA_964544075.1 uncultured Anaerolineae bacterium | reverse complement strand
ACCATGTTCAGGTAGAGGTGATTGCGGGTCTCCAGAAACCAATAGTTTGGGTGTGTGCTGGGCAGGCTATTGCGGTAGCCTACCGCGTATTGATGGCATGGGTGCGTGCAGGCGTGTATGACCGCGATCTTTTCGCTGTAGTGATGGAAGCAATTCAGTTGGTTGCCGATCAGAAGCCTGGGGGCGACCTCTGTCGCTTTAATCATCGGTAACATATCGGCCACTTTCGCGCTGCAATGCGGTGCATGGCTGCATTATCTATCATTATATCGTATGTATCTATACAAAATATGTTACAAAGATGTATAAAATTGCCGAAGAATCAACGCAGACAATGGATGCATGTAGTCGGATGTCCTTTCGAGCTTGTGCGCCCGATAGTTATGCAGCGCAATATCCGGCTGTGGTACAATCGACGGCGCGTGGCTTGTAGCTGTTGTGGAGGCCATGATGCCGGAGTTCTTTACCCTCCTAACCATCGACGATGCGCGCGCGCGTTGGTTCGAGACGCCGACGCCCCCGCCGGAGAGCGAGACCATCGCAAGCGCGGAGGCACTGTATCGTGTCACAGCCGAGGCGCTCCACAGCGCCGAGGCATTGCCGGCTTTCGCGCGCAGCACCGTTGATGGGTATGCGGTGCGCGCTTCGGATACACACGGCGCGTCCGACGCCTTGCCTGCCTACCTGACCCTTGTGGGTGAGGTGCCGATGGGTCACATCCCGACCGTGAGCGCTGGCCCCGGCGAGGCAGTGTTGGTGCATACCGGCGGCGCGCTTCCGGCGGGCACCGATGCCGTCGTGATGGTCGAGCATACCCAGCCGACAGGCACGCACGAGATCGAAGTGGTGCACGCAGTCGCTGCCGGAGAGAATGTCATCCAAGTGGGCGAGGATGTCGCCCCCGGCGATGCTGTCTTGCCGTCCGGCCACATCATCCGGGCGCAAGACATCGGTGGGCTGATGGCGCTGGGCATCACTTCCCTTCAAGTGGCGCGCCGACCCTCCGTCGCCATCATCGCCACCGGCGACGAGGTCATACCGCCCGACGCAGCGCTCCAGCCGGGCCAGATTCGTGACGTCAACTCCTACACCATATCCGCACAGACCTATAGCGCCGGTGGCATACCTCGGCGCGTCGGCATTGTCCCGGACGACTTCGACGCCCTCTATGCCCGCACTGCCGAGGCATTGGTGTGGGCCGATATGGTTGTGATCTCGGCGGGTAGTTCTGTCTCGGTGCGCGATATGACCGCCAACGTTCTTGATGCACTGGGCACGCCCGGTGTCGTTGTACATGGCGTTGCGGTCAGGCCGGGCAAGCCGACCATCTTGGGTGTGGTGGAAGGCAAGCCGGTGATGGGCTTGCCCGGTAACCCGGTTAGCGCGATGGTGGCATACCGGTTGCTCGGTGTGCCGATGGTTTATAAGCTGCAAGGCGCCGTCCAACGTGCCCTGCCGATGGCCGAGGCCAAGCTCGGCGCCAATGTGCCGGGAGCCGCCGGGCGTGATGATTACATCCCCGCCCGGCTCCGCTATGATGCGGGCGGCACGCTCTGGGCCGAACCGATCTTCGGCAAGAGCAACTTGATCTACCGCCTGGTGCACGCCGATGGGCTGATCCACGTGCCGGTGGATGCGACCGGTCTCCGCGCCGGCGAAACCGCCGAGATATACTCATTTTTTAGATAAAGTGTGTTGGTCACGTCTTGTTACTTGTTAGGTGAAGAGAGAGCAGATGGATACCGACCGTCAGATTTATCTTAGAGACATCCCGCTCGATGCGGCATGGGCGCGTCTTGTGGATGCGCTCACCGCTGCCGACTTGTGGGCGCCCATGCCCGGCGAGGCTGTGCCGCTCTCGCAAGCCCTACAGCGCGTCACTGCCGCGCCGGTGTGGGCTAAGATCAGCGCGCCGCATTATCACGCTTCCGCGATGGATGGTTACGCAGTTCGAGCTGCCGACACGCTCGGCGCAACCGAGACGCAGCCCCTGACTCTGCATGAGATCGCGCAAGGCGATGCGCCCGATACGGTGGCACGTCCCGCACTGCCGGTTAATACCGGGCATCCTATGCCGTCTTGGTCCGATGCTGTGATTATGATTGAGCACATCCAACCGCTTGGAGATGGGCGCTTGGCAATCCGTGCGCCGGTCGCACCGTGGCAGCACGTCCGCCCGATGGGTGAGGATATGGTCGTCACCGAGCTTGTGCTCCCGGCCAACCACACACTCCGCCCGGTAGACCTCGGCGCGTTGGCCGGTTGTGGTCATCATCAAGTCAGCGTGCGCCGCCGTCCCCGCGTAGCGGTCATCCCCACGGGCAGTGAGCTGGTACCGGTGGATGCGGCGCCGGAGCGTGGGCAGATCATCGAGTCGAACAGCTTAGTCTTAGCGGCACAGGTCGAGGCATGGGGCGGCGTGCCGACACGTTGGCGCATCGTCCCGGACGACGCGGCCCAGATTCGCGAAGCCGTGGCCGAGGCTGCCCGCACGCACGATCTGGTGCTCATCAACGCCGGTTCATCTGCCGGTACCGAGGATTACACCGCCCGTGTAGTCGGCGCGCTGGGCGATTTGTTGGTGCACGGTGTCGCCGTCCGCCCCGGACACCCGGTTGTCATCGGGTTGCTCGCCGTGGATGGGCGGCATGTGCCGGCCATCGGGGTGCCGGGCTATCCGGTTTCGGCGGCGCTGACCGGCGAGATTTTTGTCGAACCGCTCTTGGCGAAGTGGCTGGGCCGCGCGCCTCATCGCCCCTTCACCATGCAAGCCACCCTCAGCCGCAAGGTGCTCTCGCCGTCCGGCGATGATGAGTTTATGCGTGTGACGGTCGGCAAGGTGGGCGACCGGGTCATTGCAACCCCGCTCGCGCGCGGCGCCGGTGTGATGACTTCGCTTGTGCGCGCTGACGGCATCGTGCATATCCCGCGCTTTTCGGAGGGGCACAACACCGGCGACGTGGTAACGGTAGAGCTTTACCGCCATCCCGAAGAGATCGCCCAAACCATCGTGGTCATCGGCAGCCATGATCTGGCGATTGACTTGCTGGCGCAATACTTGGCAGAGCGCGCGCCGGGGATGCGCCTAGCCTCGGCCAATGTCGGCAGCTTGGGCGGCCTGATCGCGCTGCGGCGCGGACAGGCACACCTGGGCGGCGCGCACCTGCTCCAGACCGAGACCGGTGAATACAACGTGAGCTATGTACGGCGATACCTGCCGGGTCGCCACGTCTTCTTGGTGACGTTGGTGGGGCGCGAGCAAGGCTTGATCGTGCCGGAGGGTAACCCGAAGGGCATTGCCGGCATTGACGATCTGGCACGCGAAGGGGTGCGCTTTGTCAACCGGCAGCGTGGCGCGGGCACACGATTGTTGCTGGATTATAAATTGGCACAATGTGGCATTGCGCCGACACAGGTGCAGGGCTATACGCGCGAGGAGTATACACATCTGGCGGTGGCGGCGGCGGTGAGCGGTGGTGTGGCGGATTGTGGCCTGGGGGTGCGCGCGGTCGCCGATGCGCTGGGCTTGGGCTTTGTGCCGGTGGCGCATGAGCGCTATGATTTGGTCATCCCTGCCGAGCATTACGAAAGCGCGCTGCTCAGGCCGCTGTTGGGCTTGCTGGAGGATGTGGAGTTCCGCGCGGCGGTGGCGGCGTTGCCCGGCTATGATGTCGGCCCGATGGGACGTGTGGCAGCAGAGATTAACCCACAGGAGGAGCCATGATTGACACCGGCGTGCTTTCTATCAGCACGCGCGCCTACCACGGCGTCTATGAGGACCAAAGCGGTAAGCTCATCTGTCAGATCGTCGGGGCGCAAGCGGGCTTTGTGGTCGCCCGACAAGACTTGGTCCCGGACGATTACGACGCCATCACCGCTTGTCTGGTCCGGTGGGCCGACGAAGCACAGCTTGGCCTGATCCTGACGACGGGCGGCACGGGCTTCTCGCCCAACGACCTGACGCCCGAAGCCACGCGCGCCGTCATCGAACGCGAAGCGCCGGGCCTGGCCGAGGCCATGCGTGCGGCAAGCCTGGCAAAGACACCGCACGCTATGCTCAGCCGCGCGGTGTGCGGCATTCGAGGGCATACGTTGATCGTCAATCTGCCGGGCAGCCCAAAGGCGGTGCGCGAGAACCTTGCGGTGATCTTGCCGGTGCTGCCGCATGGGGTGGCGCTGCTGCGCGAGGACCCGGACACGAGGCATGAGTTTGGCGTTCTTTGCGATGAAGATAATTCTTGATGTAGAATGCGCGTCTGACACGCTTGCTGCTGACAATGAGCGTGGCTGCCTGCACTGTCCGCATGATCGTACCTATGCCGTATATAGTTGAAAACTTCACATAGTTTTTGGGGGATATAATGTCAAGCGAAGTGTTTTGGGGATCGCCACAACAGACCCAGCTAAGACCTGAAGAAACCCTCCCGGCAAAGCTCGACCTCATCTTGGAGAAGCTCAATCTGCGCGCGCGGGTTAAGGGCCACCGTGTCGCAATCAAGATGCACTTGGGCTTTGATGTCGGATATTCTATGGTGCATCCGGTTTTTGTGCGCAAGGTGGCGCAAGCCGTGCTGGAAGGCGGCGGGCGGCCTTTCGTAACCGACCTGCCGCACTCTGTCGCCGAAGCCCATACGCGCGGCTATACGCCCGAAACAGTCGGTTGTCCGCTGTATCCCAGCACGGGGATTGACGAGAAGTGGATCAAAGTACATCCTTTCGAATATCGTCAGATGACCGAGTTCCACATCGGCGGGGCGATCGAGGAGGCAACCTTCATCGTCGACCTGGCGCACGTCAAGGGACACCCGGCCACTGCCTGGGGTGCGGCGCTCAAGAATCTGGCGCTGGGTTGTGTGGACGGCCAGACGCGCGGCGCTATGCACGATGTCTCGCACTTTGAGCCATACTTTTTCAAGGATAAGTGCCCAGACGAGGCGACCCGCATTGCGATTCGCGCGTCTTGCCCCTATGGTGCCCTTGTGGATGACAAAGATGACCCCGACGGGTTGCATCTACACTACTTCCAATGCAATCAATGTATGCGCTGCCAGACGGTGGCGAAGGGCGCGCTTGAGATCAAGCGCAGCAACTTTATGGCTTTCTTGGAGGTCAACGCCATCTCTGCAAAGTTGGTTCTCGACACCTTCGAGCCGGGCAACGCGGTTTTCATCAACGTTGCCAGCCACATGACGCCGGTGTGTGACTGCTTTGGTTTTACCGGCTTGCCCGTGTTGCCTGATGCCGGAATTTTCGGTTCGGACGACCTCGTAGCGCTTGAGCAAGCTACCCTAGACATGCTCGCGCGTACGCCTATCATCGAGGAAAACTTGCCCGGCATGATGGAAATCGTCACCCGCGAGGGTCACCCCTGGCAGTGGATTCATGGCTCTTACAAAGACCCGTATGAACAGCTGGCGATGGCCGAAAGCCTCGGCCTCGGCACACGTGAGTATACTTTGGTGGACGTGTTGCCGTTGCAGGAGCCGGACTTTAAGGAGGTACCTTACATCCAGGCTGCGCCGAAATAGCCGGCGAGGGGAGGAGAGAAAGGGGCTTGTGGCTTCTCGCGGAGTCCGGTCGCGCAGCATTCCGGGCGGAGCCGAGGAGTGCAAAGCCCCGGTTCTCTTGTGTCGAAAAAGGAACCGTTGCCACGGTGGTAGAGCCACGCTAGAATCGAGCCTATGGAAAACGAGCTTGATCTTGGCATTGTCATTGTTAACTGGAACACGCGCGACTATCTGCGCGCGTGTTTAGAGTCGGTGTGCGCCAGCGAAGGTGTACGCCATCGTGTCGTTGTTGTCGATAATGCATCCACGGATGGCAGCGTCGATATGGTGCGTGCCGAGTTCCCTCAATTGGAACTCATCGCCCATCCGACCAATGATGGCTATCCTTGTGCTAATAACATCGGGCTGCGACGGCTGGGGTTTGCCGGCGGGGACGAGACCTATCGTGCTCCGCCGCGCGTGCGCTATGCCTTGCTCTTGAATCCCGATACGGTCGTGCCGCCGACCGCGCTGCGCGACATGGTGGCGCTGATGGATGCGCACCCCGAATATGGCGCCGCCGGCCCCAAGCTGGTGCTTGCCGATGGGTCGCTCGATTTGGCGTGTCGGCGCAGCTTCCCCTCTCCGGCGATCTCGTTCTATCACATGGTCGGTCTCGCGAAGCTCTTCCCGCACAGTCGGCGCTTTGGCCGTTATAACATGACCTACCTCGACCCCGACCAGGGCACGGTTGTAGATTCGGTGGTGGGGGCTTTTATGCTGGTGCGGCGCGAGGCAGTGGTGGCGGTAGGTTTGCTTGACGAAGGGTTCTTCATGTATGGCGAGGACCTGGACTGGGCGTATCGCATCCAGAAGGCCGGATGGGTGAATTATTACCACCCGGCGGTGGTGGTGCGTCACTATAAGCGCGCGGCCAGCCGGCAGAGCAAACGCGCTCAGGCCGAGTTCTACCGGGCTATGCTGATCTTCTACCGCAAGTATTACCAGGCAGATACAAACAAACTGCTCCATTACGTGATATTGACCGGGCTTCTGCTCAAGGGGAGGAAACCGATCTTTGATATGCTTTGTGGGAGAGAGCCGTGAACACTAAACAGGCCCAAACCGCGTTCACACTCTCGCTGGTGGTGACCGACGCCGCGCTTGCGACACTGG
>CAZJBO010000156.1:0-6708 GCA_964544075.1 uncultured Anaerolineae bacterium | reverse complement strand
TTGTGCGACTCCGTGGGTCACTACCTCACCTACTACCATTTAGTACTAATCTCCGTGAATATCGAGGTAACCGTCCGCGACGTCACATTGTCGCGCTCCGAAGTCGACGGCATGGACCCAGATTCGGATGTCGCGGTCATCAAGGTAGACGTCAACCCCGACGTACTACACCCCGTCACCTTCGCCGATACCGATAAGCTATACGTCGGCCAACCGGTGCTCGCCATAGGCAGCCCCTTCGGGCAAGAATGGACGCTCACCACCGGCATCATCAGCGCACTGGGGCGCACGATGGGGTCTGGCTTCACCGCCTTCTCCATATCGTCGGTCATCCAAACCGACGCCGCCATCAACCCCGGCAACTCCGGTGGCCCGCTGCTGGATATTGAGGGCTATGTGATCGGCATCAACGCACAGATCATGTCGCGCTCAAACTCTAGCTCCGGGATCGGCTTTGCAATCCCCGGCAACCTTGCGCAGCGCGTCGCGACCGGCTTGATCGAGGATGGGGTATATGAGTATGCATGGCTGGGCATCTCCGGACAATCGCTCACGCTGAATCTGATCGAGGCGATGGAGCTGCCGGAAGATCAACACGGCGTACTGGTGGGCGAGGTGAGCCGAGGCGGTCCTGCCGATCAGGGCGGCTTGCAAGGCTCGGACGCAATCGTCGAGCTGGAGGGACAGAAGTACCGCGTGGGCGGGGACATCATCACCGCGATCAACGGGGAGCCGATGCCACACATGGATGCGTTGATTGCATACTTGGTGGAGAAAACCCGACCCGGCGACGAGATCACGGTGGATTTGCTCCGCGATGGCAAGCCGATGACTCTCACGATCACGCTCGGCAACCGCAATAATTATCAGACCGACTCCGAGAAGTAACGCCGCCGCAAGATCGGTTAAAATAAACCGCAAAGGAGAGCGTAGGAGAACTTCTGCGCTCTCCTTGTTGAGGAACCGCGATAACCAAACAGGGACACACATATGAGCAATAAACAAAACAACAATGAGACCCACACATTCCGCGCCGAAATCCGGCAGCTTCTGAATATCCTGGCACATTCGCTCTATACCCAGCGCGAGATCTTCCTGCGCGAACTTATCTCTAACGCATCCGACGCGCTCAACCGTGTGCAGTTCGAGATGCTGACCAACCACGACGTACTCGACCCCGACGCCGAGCTTGCTATACGGCTCGAAGTTGACGAAGACGCCGGTACCCTCACAGTATCCGACACCGGCATCGGCATGACGCGCGACGAACTGGCCGATAACCTGGGCGTGATCGCACACAGCGGGGTGCAGGCCTTCCTCGACCAGATCGAAAAGGCCGACGACGCAGGGCCGAGCGCCGCCGATATGATCGGACAGTTCGGCGTAGGTTTCTACGCGGTGTTCATGGTCGCCGATTCGGTCACCGTAGTATCACGCTCCTGTCATCCGGACGAACCCGCCTATCGCTGGGTCTCGGAGGGCGACAACACCTTCACCCTATCACCCGCCGACAAAGAGACGCGCGGCACCGACATCATCCTAAAGCTCAAAGACGACGCACGCGAATACCTCCAGGAATGGAAGCTGCGCGAGATCGTCCAACGCCATTCAGACTTCGTCGCCTACCCCATCTACATGGCACACGAAGTCGAAGAAGAGGGCGAAAGCAAAACCGAAGATACGGTGCTCAACCAACAAACCGCGCTCTGGCGGCGCCCCGCACGTGACCTCTCGGACGAGGATTACGAAGGCTTCTACCGACAGTTTACGCTCGACTTTGCCGCGCCGCTGGCCCACATCCATATGAGCGCCGATGCACCCTTGCAATTCTACGCGCTGCTCTTCGTACCGGCCTCCGCCGAGCGCAACATCTTCAGCGCGCGCAAGGAGCCGGGCCTGAAGCTCTATGCGCGCAAAGTACTCATCCAGGAATATTGCACCGACCTGCTGCCGGAGTATCTAAACTTTGTGCATGGCGTGGTCGATAGCGAAGACATCCCGCTCAACATCAGCCGCGAGACCTTCCAGGCCACCCGGCAGATGGCACGCCTCAAGAGCACGATCACGCGCCGGGTGCTAAGCGAGCTGCAGCAGATCGCCACCGACGACGCCGAAACCTACGCGAAGATTTGGGCCGCCTTCGGACGTGCCATCAAACAAGGCATCGCCACCACGCCGGGGGATAAAGACAAGCTGGTGCCGCTGCTGCGCTTCCGCTCCAGTAAGAGCACTGGCGAGGACGACGCGCCCGACACCTCGCTGGCCGATTACACAGGCCGCATGGCGACCGGCCAGACCGAAATCTATTATGTGTTCGGCGACGACCCCACCTCGATCGCACGCAGCCCGCACCTCGACCCCTTCCGGCGGCGCGGTATCGAAGTGCTCTATATGACCGACCCGATAGACAGCTTTATGACGATGGCGCTGCAAACCTTCGAGGACTACCCGCTGCGCAACATCGACGACGCCGGGTTGGATATCAGCGACGTAGGCGAGATCGACGAGAGTGACGAAGCGGCGCAGAGTGAAGCATTGCCGACGGCAGACTTTGAGGCGCTGCGGGCACGCTTTGCCGATGTGCTGGGCGAGCGTGTGGTAGAAGTGCGCGAGAGCAAGGTGCTCACCAACAGTGCCGCGCGCCTGGTCACGCCGGAGGATACGCCCGACCGCAACATGCAGCGTGTCTACCGCGCCCTGAACCAGGACTATGAAGTGCCAAAAAAGATCATGGAGATCAACCCGCGCCACCCGCTGCTGCACAACCTTGCGACAAAGCTGCACAGCACGCCGGACGCGCCGGTGATCGCTCAGGTGATTGAACAAATCTACGAAAGCGCGCTACTGGTCGATGGGCTGCATCCCGACCCGGCGCGCATGGTAGACCGCATCACGGCGCTGATGGAGGCGGCCACGGCGACCGAATAACCTATGCGGGGCGGCCAGTGATGCAACGTCGGAGACCGATATAGCTTCCGGGCCATCGGGCGGTTAAGTGGACGAAGAAGCGTTTGACTCTCTTCCCGCACAGTCGATGTACTTGCACAAGAAGCGCCCGGTGTGGCTTTCTGCCACCGCCGCCACCTCTTCGGGCGTGCCTTCTGCGATCACATAACCGCCCGCATCGCCGCCCTCCGGCCCCAGATCGATGATGTGGTCGGATACTTTGATGATATCCGGCTGATGTTCGATGATGACTACCGTGTTGCCCCGGTCTACCAGCGTGTGCAGCACCTCGATGAGCTTCGCCACATCCGCCGCGTGCAGGCCCACGCTCGGCTCATCGAGCACATACAAGGTGCGCCCGGTATCGCGCTTGCTAAGCTCACGGCTGAGCTTGATGCGCTGCGCCTCGCCACCGCTGAGCGTGGTCGCCGGCTGCCCCAGGCGGATGTAGCCCAGCCCCACCGCATCGAGCGTCTCAAGCGGGCGCACAACCTTGGGGATGTTGGCGAAGAAGTCGAGCGCCTCGCTGATCGTCATGTTCAATACATCGGCGATGCTCTTACCCTTATACTTGACCTGTAGGGTCTCGCGGTTATAGCGTGTGCCATGACAGAGGTCGCATGTGATGTAGATGTCCGGGAGGAACTGCATCTCGATGCGTATTTGCCCCTGGCCCTGACAAGCCTCGCAACGCCCACCCTTTACATTGAAGCTAAAGCGCCCGATCTTATAGCCGCGTATCTTGCTCTCCGGCAGCTCGGCAAACAGTGCACGGATGCCGTCGAACATCTTGGTATAGGTCGCCGGGTTACTGCGCGGGGTGCGTCCGATCGGGCTTTGGTTGATATGGATAATCTTGTCGATCAGCTCCACGCCCTCAATACAATCGTGCGCGCCGGGACGTGCGCGGCTGTTATGGAGCAGCTGCGCCAGGCGTTTATACAGCACCTCTAGCAAAAACGTGCTCTTGCCGCTGCCCGACACCCCCGTGATACACACCAACTTGCCCAAAGGAATGCGCACATCGATGTTCTTTAGATTATGCGCACGCGCGCCCCGCACCCAGAGCGCCCCACCGTTACCCTCACGGCGCACCTCCGGCACCGCGATGCACAGCCGCCCGGAGAGATAGGCGCCCGTAAGCGAGTCTGGGTTTGCCATGATCTCCGCAACCGTGCCCTCCGCCACGACCTCACCGCCGTGCTCGCCCGCGCCCGGACCCAGGTCAATGATCCAATCGGCGCGGCGGATCGTCTCGTCGTCGTGCTCCACCACCAACAAGCTGTTACCCAGGTCGCGCATCCCTTCCAGAGTCGCAAGCAGGCGGTCGTTATCACGCTGGTGTAGGCCAATACTCGGCTCGTCCAGCACATAGAGCACCCCGGTGAGCCGACTGCCGATCTGGGTAGCCAGCCGGATGCGCTGTGCCTCACCGCCGCTGAGGGTGGCCGCCGAACGGCTAAGCGTGAGGTAGCCCAAGCCCACGTTGACCATAAAGCCAACGCGCGCGCTGATCTCCTTGAGTATCTGGTGTGCGATGGCAAGGTCGCGTGGGCTGAGGCGCGGTGCGCTGCCGTTGCCGCGCAGCCCCTCTAGCCAAACGTGCAGCCTCTCGACCGGGATATGCGTGATGTCGTCGATCGAGCGTCCATCTACCGTGACCGCGAGCGCCGCCGGGCAGAGGCGCCGTCCTTCGCAATCGGGGCAGTGCTGCTCGCTCATGAAGGTCTCGATTTTGGCGCGGATGTAATCGGAATCGGTTTGACGATAGCGGCGCTTTAGGTGGCTGAGCGCGCCCTCGTAACGGGTTGTATACTCGCCTCGGCGCCCGTCTTTGTGCCGGTAGGAGACCTGATAGCGCTCCGGCCCCGTGCCATACAACAGTTTATGCTGCGCCTCAGCGTCGAGCGCGCGCCAGGGCACGTCGAGCGAGATGCCGTGCGCCGCCGCCATCACCTTAATTGTCCGCCACCGGTAGCCGTCCTTATCGCCCACCACCCAGCGGTCGAAGGCGCCCTGGTTCAAGGTAAGGTCGGTGTTCGGCACAAGCAGCGTGGGGTCTAGCTCCAGCTTAGCGCCCAAGCCCTGACAGGTGGGGCAAGCTCCATGCGGGCTGTTGAAGCTAAAGGTGCGCGGCTCCAGTTCGGGGAGGCTGCCGTGCCCGTGCGGGCAAGCCAGGCGCTCGCTGTAAAGATCGTCGGCGGGCGGGTTGGCAGAGACGTTGTTGATAATCACCCTGCCGTCGGCAAGCTCCAACGCGGTCTCGATGCTATCGGTCAGGCGGCTGCGCGCGGCGTTGGCATCCTCACCTTCGGGGTCGTCATAACGCCGGATGATGAGCCGGTCTACCACAACCTCGATCGTGTGCTTTTTGTAGCGGTCGAGTTCAATCACCTCGTCAACATCGCGCAGCTCGCCATTGACGCGCACGCGCACAAAGCCGCTCTTCCGCACATCCTCGAACACGCGCTGATGGTGGCCTTTGCGCGCCTTCACCAACGGCGCGAGCACTTGGATGCGAACGCCCTCGGCACTGCCCATCGCCTCGACCATCTCGACGATCTGTTGAGCGCTTTGTCGCTCCACCCGCACCCCGCATTCCGGGCAGTGCGGCACACCGACGCGCGCATAAAGCAAGCGCAGATAGTCGTATATCTCGGTGACGGTGCCGACGGTCAAGCGGGGGTTGCGCCCCGCGCCCTTCTGGTCGATGCTAACCGCCGGGCTGAGGCCCTCGATCTGGTCTACGTCGGGTTTCTCCATCTGGCCGAGGAACTGGCGTGCGTATGCGCTGAGGCTTTCGACATAGCGACGCTGCCCTTCGGCAAAGATGGTATCAAAGGCAAGGGATGACTTGCCGCTGCCGCTCAAGCCTGTTATGACCACGAGCTTGTCGCGCGGGATTTCGACATCGATGTTTTTGAGATTGTGCTCGCGCGCGCCGCGCACGATGATTTTGTGTTGTGCCATAAAGAATTCCTAACTGCCACGAACATTCGTTCTGATGATACGTTACAAACAGGGTGGCGTCAAATTTTGGTGGCAGGGGAGCGCGGTTGTCCGGGTCTTGTTTGAATCGCCGACTTCGGCAACACTTTTATTTGCCTGACAGGGTTATCGACTATACTAGTAATTATCCAGACTAAGCGGGTGGAGCCAGGGCTGGGGGCGAAAGTCTGATTTAGAGTAATTAACGATATTTTATAACCGCTCAGCCTGGGATTAAAATCTCAGGCTAAAACGCCGACCTTGTCAGAGTCGCGCGTGGGTCGGGGCCGAAGTCAAGTTTTAGCCAATATATTATCCTAGCCGCGTTTAGCCCGAAGGCAGAACCGGCTGAGTAGTCGCAATATTTTAGACATATTAGGAGAATGCCATGAAACGCCTAGCATTTATCGCATGTGCCATTCTCGTGCTCGCCGCTTGCAACCCTGCACCCTCCCCCACACCCCTCGACCTGAACCAGATGGCGACACAGACCGCCGCCGCGCTCCCTACCGCTACCATCACGCCCAGCCCGACGATCACCATCACGCCCAGCATCACCCCCTCGCCGACGCTTACCCTCACACCCACACCGCCACCGCCTCGGAACCCTCCCACCATCGATTGGGTCGAGGACCAGCGTTGTAAAGCCGGTGATACGCTTGAGGTCGGCATAAGTTACGACGACCCGGACGATGGTCTTGTCACCATCGAGGTTGCTTCAAGCAACACGGCGATCGCGACCGCCCGCCTGCAGAGCGCCGAGGTGATCCATAT
>CAZJBO010000155.1:0-6719 GCA_964544075.1 uncultured Anaerolineae bacterium | reverse complement strand
TGACATTTAGAGTGCCTCCTCAAGGTGTTTGACATCGGCATAGGAGAACGACGGCCCAGATTGGCAGGTGTAGATGTGGTGCATCTGGCAGTGTCCACACTTGCCGACGCCGCACTTCATCCGGCGCTCGAAGCTGAACCAGATATTGCCATCGGCAAGGCCTTTGCCGAGCAGCTCCATGAGCACAAAGCGGTACATGATCGGCGGGCCGACCACCACGGCGACCGTGTTGCGTGCATAGATTTGAATCTTGGAGAAGAGGGTAGTGATCACACCCACGTTGCCCTTCCAGTCTGCATCGCCCCGGTCGACCGTCACGTGCAGGTCGATGTCGTCGCGCGCTTCCCATTCGGCCAGCTCGTCTTTAAAGAGCAGGTCGCCGGGGCTGCGTGCGCCGTAGAGGATGGTCACACGGCCAAAGTTGCCGCGTTCGTCGATCACTTCGTTGATGAGCGAGCGCAGCGGGGCAAGCCCCAGGCCGCCCGGTGCAAAGAGGATGTCTTTACCCCGGAAGCGTTCGATGGGGAAGGGATTCCCAAAGGGGCCGCGAATGCCGATCATATCGCCGGGTGATAGCTTGTGCAGGGCTTCGGTCAGGTCACCGGCGCGGCGGACGCACAGCTCGAAGGTGCCGTTGCTGCGGCTGGGCGACGATGAGATGCTGATGGGGGCCTCTCCGACGCCCAAGAGCGAGACTTCGACGAACTGGCCGGGCCGACTGTCGAGCGAGTAGTCGCTGGGCAGTTCGATCGTAAAGAGCTTCTCATGCTCGGTCATATCTTGTATATCGAGGATACGCGACATGGTGGGCATGTAGATAGATGTTTGATGCAGAGTGTCTTTGAGTAAAACCGTCATGTTTGCGCCTCCTTAGGCTTTAGCCTTGCCTTTTGTACGGCGGCGCTTGTACAGCTCGTTAAAGGTATCCACCGGAGTGATATGGACCAGGCAAGCCGCAGCACAGCGCCCACAACCAACGCACCCAACCAAGCCATAGGCGTCTGTCAGGTATTTGCCCTTGCGGAAGAAGCGGTGGCGTTGGCGCGAGGCAAGCTCAGAGCGGAAGTTGTGCCCGCCGGCAACCAGGGCAAATTCGTCAATCTGGCACGAATCCCAGGTGCGGATGCGTTCGCCGCTTTTAAGATTCAGGGTCACCCTGTCCTTCACGTCGAAGCAATAGCAGGTGGGGCAGACCTTTGTGCACATACCACAGGCCAAGCAGCGCTCGCCCAGCTCGTCCCAAAGTGCGCTGTTATAGCTCAGGTTGAGCAGGTCGGGCAGCTCGGTGATGTCGAAGTCGAGCCGGTAGGAGAAGCGCGGCCACTTCTCGGCCATGACTTTGTTGACATCCTTGTAGTCATCATCGCTGGGGTCCCAGATCGAGGTAAAGCCCTCGAAGAGTGCTTCGCCTTTCTCCGAGCCGATGTCTACCCCATAGCAATCGCCGAGGTCGGTCAGGTGGACGTCGTAATCCTCGGTGATCGAGAGGGTGCCCATGCTCTTGCAGAAAGATTGTGCCATGCATGGGGTCAGGCATTCGATGCTGACCAGGGTCGTGTTCTTGCGGCGGGCTTGGTAGTGTTGGTCAGCATAGCCGGTGCTGTGCACCTTATCGAGCAACTGGATCGCGTGCATATCGCATGTGTGCACGCCCATGATGACAGTAGGCTCGGCCTTTATCTGTGCTTCGATATGCATACCGCCGTTTTCGAAGTTGAACAGCACATCGCGCTGTGGCAACAAATACTTTTTCGGCGGGAGGACGGTAGTGGGATAGTCGAGCGCGAGTTCTTCGGCGCTGCTAATATCGTCGAAAACGTATTGGCCGTGCAGCGGCTTGGGGCCGACAACACGGTAGTCGCCACGTAATCGATCTACCCACTCTAGTAATGCATCTTTGGGCATTATCTTGAAGCTCATACGTATTTTTGCTCCATACTCCTAGTGTGCCGGTGGGCGAGAACCGCCTAAATACACAATGACGGCCTGTGCTAGACAGGCCAAGCGGTAGCTGGGGCACGAACAGGCTGCCGTCATTCTCGGCAGTGATTCACTCCCTCAAGCCCACTCAAAAGGCGGGCCTTGTGGCTGTAGAGGGGTCACCTTTTGCGCAGTGCCTGGCGCGGCTGCGCGCCAGAATAGGTGAATAAATCCAGTCAGGGTCAGCCCTAATCAACTACGGGGTAGTTCGTGCTCCCGCCTGATTTTGTTTGTGAAACAAAAAACAACCCTATGTTCTATTCTAGTCGATTATGCCGACAACCCAATGTGATTTTTATCACTTTCTGTGGTTACTAAAAGGTTATGATAGTCATATTTAGGGGATGGTTGTGGGCAGGGGCGGGTGCGCCGAGGCCGCGAAGGGTTTTAGCCGCCCGCTGCCTGCACAAAGGCCTTGAACAGGCGCCGCATGACCGGCACCGTATCGGTCAGCTCTTCCGGGTGCCACTGCACGCTCAGGGCAAAGCGTTGGTCGGGGTGTTCCAGACCTTCGATCACCCCATCTGTGCTTTGCGCCACCACGCGCAGCGGTTCTGCGACCCGGCCTACTGCCTGATGATGCATACTGTTGACGCTCAACTCGCCGACGCCCAGCGCTGCCGCGAGCCGTGAGCCGGACACGATGCTGACCGTGTGGGTGGGGGCGTGGCGGTGAGTGGTCGTGCTCTGGTCGTGTGAGAGCTTGGTGTCGAAGTCGTCGGGGATGTGTTGGTAGAGCGTGCCGCCCAACGCGACGTTGAGTACCTGATGCCCCCGGCAGATTGCAAACAAAGGTTTGTCGTCGCGGACTGCCCAGCGCACAAGCGCGAATTCGGCTACGTCGCGCGCTTCGTCTATGGCGTGGGTGCGTGGGGATACTTCGGCGCCGTATGCATCGGGGAGCACATCGCCGCCGCCGGGAAGGAGCACGGCGTCAAGGCGCCGGTAGATGGCTTCTAATGTATCGATGTGCAAGGTGACGGGGATGAGCAAAGGTAACCCGCCGGCCACCTCGACGGCGCGCACGTAGGAGGGAGAGACGCATAATGTCTTCGTGCCGTGCCCACAGGTTCTGTGCCCACTCGTTATGCCGATCAGAGGAAGGGTGGTGTTCACGTGTAATACCCAAGCAGAAGAATAAAGGGCGCAACGCCTAAGCCTCTCGCAACGCGCCCTTTGCGTGTATAATACATATAATGATTACAAGTGTGTTAGCGACGGCGGCGTTCTTTTAAGCGTGCCGCCTTGCCGGTCCGACCGCGCAGATAGTACAGGTTGGCGCGGCGCACTTTGGCCTTGCGCAGAACCTCGACCTTTTCAAGGCGGGGGGATTCTATCAAGAAGGTGCGCTCGACGCCTATGCCATGCGACGCGATGCGACGCACGGTAAAGTTCTTGGCATTGGCCGTATTGCGGATGCGGATGACGGTACCAGGGAAGACCTGGACGCGCTCTTTATCGCCTTCGACGATGCGGAAGTGTACCTTCACGGTATCGCCGGGGTCAATCTTAGGTAAATCTTGGCGGGGTTCTGCTTGCAGAGTTCGAATTAAATCGCTCATGGGTCCGAAATCCTCGACATTGCGTTTATTGGCAAGATAAGGCGGCCTAGCAAAGCCCAGGCCGCAGCGAGGGATTATATCACAAAGATGGTGGGGGTTCCAAATATTTATTATCGTCCGTCGTTTAGATCAGGCAGGGCGGGCGCCCCTATCCTGCCCAGTCCCTGAGTGTTGATCTCTGTTGGCGGCGTTTGGTAGAGACATCCCAGACCTGCAAAAGCGTGTCAAAGGCGCAGCGCTATCTGGCATTGACGTTCTGGCGCAGAAGCCATAACCCATTACAATACGATATGTGATGTGATAACCTATCATCATCTATTTCATTTCCTACGGACGGCGGCAAACAGATTATCGATGGAGTTACGCGGTGGACACAAAAAACCTCACTGTTTTGCTGATCGAGGATAACCCTGAAGATGCCGAACTGATCCTGAGAATGCTAACCGAGCCATCGGACTATCAATTTAGGCTGGAAAGCGTAGACAGGCTTGAGGCAGGGATCAAGCGCCTTGCCGAGGGCGGTATCGACGCAGTTCTTCTGGGCATAGGAAGCGGACCGGGGCGGGGAACATACGCCCTCCAACAGGTGCGCACCAATGCGCCTGACCTGCCGATCATGGTGCTGGCCGAGGTTGACGACGAAGCGCTTGAGATCAAAACACTGCAAGAAGGCTGTCAAGAATACCTGGTCAAAGGCGAGATAGATCCAAACCTGCTGACGCTGGCGATACGCTGCGCGATCCGGCGCAAGCAGGCAGAGACAGAACTACAAAAATATCGCGAACATCTCGAAGAACTGGTGATGGAGCGGACGGTTGCGCTGGTGAGCGCCAACGAACAATTGTACAACGAGATAGCCGAACGCAAACGGACAGAGGAGGCGCTGCGGATAAGCGAGGCACGATATCGTGATGTAGCGCTCAGCATACCCGACTGGATATGGGAGGTAGATGACCAGACACGCTACACCTATTGTTCCGAGCGCGTCTCCGATGTATTGGGCTATGCGGCGCATGAACTGCTGGGCAAGACACCCCTGGATTTGATGCCACCGGAAGAGGCTGCGCGCATCCGCGAGACCTTCGAACGCATCTTTGCCGAGAAGGAACCTATCGTGAACATGGAGAACTGGAACATCCACAAAGACGGGCACAAGGTCTGTATGTTGACCAACGGGGTGCCCTGGTTCGATGCGGAAGGCAATTTCGTCGGCTATCGCGGCGTCGACCAAGACATCACCGCGCGCAAGCGAGCGGAGAAAGCGCTACGCGAGGAAAGAGACCGCGCCCAGAAGTATCTCGATATAGCCGGGGTGATGTTTGTCGCCTTGAACAACAAAGGGGAGATCACCCTGATAAACCAGAAGGGCTGCGCGATTCTGGAGTATGAGGAAGAGGAGCTTATCGGCAAGAATTGGTTCGACACCTGTCTGCCGACATCGGCCAAAGGGCAAGTGGCGGAAGTTTTCCAAAACCTTCGAGCAGGTGAAGGCGAACCGTCGGAATACAACGAGAACCTGGTTTTGACGAAATCCGGCAAAGCGCGCGTGGTCGCCTGGCACAACACGCTGCTGAAAGACGAGGACGGCAATATCATCGGCGCGCTTGGCTCAGGAGAAGACATCACCGAGCGCAAACGCGCAGAAGAAGCGATAAAACACAATGTGCTCCAACTAGAGCTTATCAATACGATCAGCCGGCAGGTCGCCGCCGTATTCGACCTGGACCACGTCTTGGATACCACAGCGCAACTGGTACAAGAGAGCTTCGGCTACCAGCATGTGGGTATATTCATCCTCGACCCGGAGCGAAAAATACTTGCGATGCGCGCACGCGCCGGCGTCTATGCCCACCGTTTCCCCGCCGACCACCACTTGAGATGGGGAGAGGGTATGGTCGGGTGGGTGGCCCAGCACGGCGAGAAGCTGCTCGCTAACGACGTGAGCGCCGAACCCCGCTACCGGAACCCTTTCACCGATGAAACCATCCAATCTGAGCTTGGCGTACCGATCCGGGCAAGCGACCAGATCATAGGGGTCTTTGATGTCCAGAGCCGACAGCTTAACGCCTTTGGCGAAAATGATATAATGATCCTAGACATTCTATCCGACCAGCTCGCCGCCGCGATCCAACACGCCCGCCTATACGAAGAGCTGGGGGCATACAGCGAGTTCCTGGAACAAGCGGTCAGAGAAAGCACCGCAGACCTGCGCCGCAGCAAACGACGGCTCGAAACGATCCTAAACAACAGCAGTGATGCGATCATCTTGGCCGATCTAGACGGCAGAATCCAGCAAACCAATGCAATGTTCAACCAGTTGTTCACCTGTCAAGATGACGACTTCTTCCGACAGCCCCTGACCGCGTTGGTCATACCCGAATATATCGGTCGGATGCGGAGCGCCTACGAGACGGCGGTGGAAGAAAACTGCGTCAGACGCCTTGACATTGTCGCCCAACGCAAAGACAAGACAACCTTCCATGCCGAAATCGGGCTATCCCCGATCAGCGGCATCAAGAAACATACCGGCATCGTGTGCAACCTACGCGACATCACCGAGCGCAAACGCTCGGAAGCAAAGCTGCTCGAAACACTGGAGAAAGAGAGGGAGCTAAATAGGCTCAAGACACGCTTTGTATCGATGGTATCGCACGACTTCCGCACCCCGTTGGCAACGATACAGGTCACGACCGAGACGCTGAGAAACTATCTCGATAGGATGGATGAGCAACAAAAGATAGAGCGCTTTGATAGGATCGTTGTCCAGATCAAACACATGACCGCGCTCCTCGAAAAAGTCTTGACAATCGGGCGGCTCGAAGCCGGCACCATCGAATTCAACCCAACACGGCTCGACTTCAGCACGCTTTGCCACGACATTGTACGAGAGTTCCAATCTACGGTCAGCGCGACGCACAAACTGGTCTACTCTCACCAGAAAACCCCTGTACAAGCCTTGATAGATAAGACGCTGATGCGCCGCATCATCACAAACCTGCTCTCGAACGCCGTTAAATATTCGCCGCCCGGCAGCACAGTATACATGGACATCTCGTGCAAAGATGATAAAGTAGTGCTGTGTGTGAGAGATGAGGGGATCGGCATCCCTGAGAAGGACAAAGCGCGTCTGTTCGAGGCATTCCACCGGGCAGGCAACGTCGGCGCAGTCTCGGGGAC
>CAZJBO010000154.1:1164-6741 GCA_964544075.1 uncultured Anaerolineae bacterium | reverse complement strand
GCCCAGTTCGCGGCATATGGTGCGCAAGGCATAGTTCGTGTAGCCGGCGATGGGCGCGAGCAGCAGCGGCGGGTTGATGGGAATATTGCCGATGTTGAGAGGCGCGAGTAGGTGGGATGTAGAGATATTGTTCACGTTGGCTAACCAATAGGCGGGGGCGAATGAGAATCGAACTCACCGAGGCCTGCTCTGCGCAACCCTCCATTAATTTTGAAGACTAAGCGGCTCACCAGAACCGAATCGCCCCCGTTTACGCTGGGCATGTTAACACACCCGGTGTCGGCTGCCAAGTCGTAGACAAAACGTCTTTATGTTCAAGCGGCGCGCGTTGCTCCCCACTCGTGATGCAGCAGCCCATACAAGTACATATCATAGCGCTGGCCGTCGCGCTGCATGAACTCGCGGAATGTGCCTTCCCGTGTGAAGCCCAGGGACTCGTACAGCGCGATCGCGCGTGCGTTATAGCCGAATACGGTAAGCTGCACACGGTGCAGGTTCAGCTCATCAAACGCGAACATCAACGCAAGTTCCATCGCGGCGCGGCCATAGCCTTTGCGTTGGTGCTTCGGCCCGATAGCCAGCCCCAGTCCGCAGACACGGTGCGCCCACAGGACGCCGTCAAGTTCGACGAAACCGAGCATAGTGTCGGCAGCAGGGGGGCGCACGGCAAAGAGAAAGAAGTCGTGCGCGTTTTGGCCCTTCTCTTGCCACTGTTTCAAGGCAACCTCGGTTTTAGGCCGGGCAGGGCAGGCATCAAGCATCCGTGAGAACCCGGTGTCTTGGTACCAATCGGTCACGGTGGGGATGTCGGCAGGCGTCAATGCGGTGAGGCGTGCCCGGTTGTTTTGCAAGATGTTTGTATCCATAGACGAAGCCACTTCCTTCTTTGCAATCAATGCCAGCGCGCCCGGACAATCTCCAGACGTTCTAGGGGAATCTCCCATAAGTCCCAGGATATCGCCAGACCGTCAACCTCCGCCGCATGGAACGCGGCGAGGTCTGCGGCGATCTGTGCGGAGTTCAGCTCGGCGACTCCTTTCATCTCGACCAGCTCGATCCCGGCGAGCAAGGTGTTGATGCCGAGGCTGCGCGCGCGTTGTGCTTCTGCGCGCAGCGCGCGCGGCGCTAGACCGTGTTCCCGGAGGGCGGCGCGGCGCGGCGGCAAAGGGAGCTGCGTCGCATCGGCCAGCGCTGCCAGCGCGTCTTGCTCGCCCATGCCTTGTGCTTCGATCAACCAATCGACCATCGCCAGCAGTTCAAATGGCATCCCTGCCGGTCCCATCGCATGACCATAAGACATGATCTTGACCCAGTCGCCATAGCTGCTCAACGTCTTTAAGTCTTGCCCGACCAGCCCGGCAAGGGCGGGGGAGAAGCAATCTAGCCCTACCGTTTTGCCCATGCTGTGCGCGAGCGTTGCGATCTTCCGGACGAAGCGGCTCACCGACCGTGTGCGAAAGTCTAGGAATGCGCGCAAGGCAGCGAGGCAGGCGTTGGCCTCGGCGTTGGGGTGCGGCGGTGCGGCGGCGTCGGGCGCCAAGAGCGCGTGGAGCAGCCGGACAGGGCCGCCCGGCATCGCGAGGAGCCGTATGATGTGTGCGTGTGCCTCTGTCAGGTCGAGGCCTTCACGTGCGGCGGCGCGACGGCAGTCGCCGCAGAAACACCCCAGGAGGCCTTCCGGGTTGGCCGCCGGTGCGGGGTAGCGCATACGGTCGAGGAAGATGCCCTGATAGCGGTCGTCCCGGAGCAGCGCGCGCACATGAGAGTGCACGGCTTCTTGCACCGCCGGGCGGTTGGGGCATACAAAGGTGAACTCCGGCATAGCGCGGAAGCCGGGCACGGGTGCGCCGTCTAGACCGATGGTCTGCCACATCGGTTTGGGCATGAAGGTGCTGTCCCCGGTCAGCAGAGGATGCCACCGATAGAGCGTGACGCCCGCGCTCTCACACTCTGATGCACAGGCGTCTACTAGCGTGTCGGGGAGGTGCCAGCCCAACACCAGTATGTCGATGGGCAGCCGGTCGAAGGCCGCGCGCAGGCGGGACCGGGCTTTTTGGGGGGTGATGTCGGGGATTTTGGGACCGTCTTCGAGATATTGGATTGCAAAGATGGTCATTGATTACCCCCCTCCATATGTTCGTCCATGTCGCGTGGCTTCTATCACAAAGGCCAGCGCTTCATCCCGGTTGAGCACTTCACCGGCGGCTTGTGCTTCATGGAGCAGCCGCAGCAGCCGCCCGATCTCCGGCCCTTCGCGGATGCCGAGTTCGTGTTTGATGTCCTTGCCCGTGAGCAGCTTGACCGGTTCGACCACTTGATGATACTTCTGGAAGTACCCTTCCAGCAGGTGCACTATCACGCCTACGTAGTGCTCCCATGTTTCAAGATCGTTGAGCAGCCGCGCCGTGCCCAGGAAGTCCGCCAGCGCCAATAGGCACACGTCTACGCCTGCCGCCCCGGTATCGCGGAAGAAGCGGTATACGGCGCGCCCGGTCACCACCTCTGCATTCGATAGCATCATCGGGCGCATATGGTTCCGCACTATGCAGGCCACGCGCTGTACCTCGGCCCGGCTTAGCCGGAGCGCATGGCCGCGTTCCCCGGCCATCTGTGCGCCGACCAGGTCGTGGTTAAAGAAGTGTACGCGCTTGTCGGCGTTCTCTGTGCGCGTCTTGGGCTTCCCGATGTCGTGCAGCAGCGCCGCCAACATCAGCAAGGCGCGCATACTGCGGCCATCCGCCCACCTCGTGTTGAGGTGTGCTTGTAGGTCGGCGCGGAAGGGCGTGAGCTTCAGCGCCACCAGGCCCAGCCCGGCTTGCGCGGCGCTGTTATCGGTGCGGGTTGGCTCGATGATGCCCAGTACCGCGTCCAGCCGGTCTACGACCGCCAGCACATGTTCCCAGAGGGTGTAAGTGTGCGGCAGGCTCTGTGTCTGTGCCCGCATTGCGCCGACCTCCGGCACGATCAGGTCGATCAGCCCTAGCGCATCGAGCACGCGCAGCGCCCCCGCCGGGCGCGGCCCGCCCAAGAGGTTCATGAACTCATCGCGCAGTCGTTCGGCAGAGACGCGGGTAAGCTGTGTCCCGTCGCGCCGGATGGCGGCCCGGCTTGCCTTATCCATGTGGAGGCCGAATTGCGCGCTCTGCCGTACAGCACGGAGGGCGCGCGTGGGGTCACGGGCGATGGCGTCGGGCATACAGATGCGCAGCCGCTTGGCTATGAGGTCATCCAGCCCACCGGTGGGGTCGATGATCTGTTGTAGGTCGCCCCGAATATCTACCGCCATCGCATTGATTGTAAAGTCACGCGCGCACAGGTCCTCGGTCAACGAAAACAAGGGCGTCGCATCTGCCGCCGTGCGGAAGCGCGCCACGTCTATCATGAGCGCGGGTGCGTTGGTTTCTTTCATGATGATGCGCCCGACGTCGCGCGCCTTGTCGAGCGGATAGAACGCGCCGTCCAGCGCATTTGCCAGCCCCCGCGCGATCTTTAGGCCATCATTTGGGGTGGCAAGGTCGATGTCGTGCATGGGGCGGCCCAAGCAGGCGTCGCGCACTGTGCCGCCCACCAGGTAGATAGGGGTCGATGTGTGCTCTGCGGCGAAGTAGGCGCGAATCTGCGAGACTATGGGCGGCCATGTAAGGGGGCGTGGGCTGGTTCGAGTTTGCATCATGCTGCGCGTCATCAATCCTGACCGTCGGCCTCATCGAGTTTGGCTACGCCGACAAAGGGCATGTTGCGGAAAAGCTCGTCGAGGTCTAGCCCGTAGCCAAACACAAACTTGTCCGGGATGTCGAAGCCTATGTAATCGATCTTTACGTCGGTCTCGCGCCGCTCGAACTTGTTCAGCAGGGTGCAGACGGTGATGCTGGCGGGGTTGCGCGAGAACAGCAGGTTTACGATGTATTCGAGCGTGTGGCCGCTATCGACGATATCCTCGACGATCAAGAGGTGTTTGTCTTCGGGGTTGGTGTTCATATCCATCATGATGCGCACGTGTCCGCTCGACTGGCGCACATTGGAGCCGTAACTTGAAACCGCCATAAACTCGATGGCGTGCGGCACCGTGATGTGGCGCGATAGGTCGGTGAGGAACATCACGCCGCCCTTCAGCACGCAGATCAGCCACAAATCTTCGACCCCGGCAAAATCTTTGGATATTTGCGCACCGAGTTCGGCGATGCGCTTTTGTAAGGTCTCTTCGTCAATGAGGACTTCGGCGAGATAGGGTTTATAGGCTTCTTGCATTTGCATGATACTTATCGGTTCCTTTGGGTTACGAGCTTCTGAGAAAGATATAGTGTTATATTATAGCGAGTTGGGCCGACGGACAATCTTTGTGAGGGACCTACGCCCAGGCCTCACGCCACGTTTGCACGAAACGCACGCACGACATAGTATTATCCTCAGGTTATGCAATCGCTCAGCAAGGTTAACCTATGAACGAATATCAGCGCTTGACCCGCAGCCTAACCGAGCGTGTGTTTGGAGGGGTATGCGGTGGCATCGCCGCCTATACCGGGATAAACGCGCTTTGGCTGCGCAGCATCTTTATCATCATTGCGCCGACAACACAGGGCTTTGGCATCTTGCTCTACATCGTGCTATGGCTCACCTTACCGGTCGAGACCCTGGATGACCTCCCGCCACTGGCTCCGGTAGGCCCTTCCGATGGCGATGGTGAGGCCGCCGGCGTCACGCCGCCCCGCCCCCCCAGCACCGGCACCGGTCAGCTCGCTCTAGGGCTGGTGGCGATGGCGTTGGGCGCTGTGCTGTTTCTGCTTGGCGCTGATGTCTTGCCGGTCGCCTCGCGTGACCTCTTCTGGCCGGTGGCTGCCCTTGCAATCGGTGGGGCGCTGCTCTGGCGACATTTCCGAGGAGTGTAGCGGTGGTTAAAGAACAAAACGGCAACCTGTTCTGGCCCTTGCTCTTGATCGTGCTCGGTATGGTGATGCTGTTACAGGTGGCAGGCCTTATGCCGGCTTACCTCTGGGACCTGCTGACACGCCTCTGGCCCCTGCTCTTGATAACCTTCGGGCTGGCGGCGCTCATCGCCAAGCGCAGCCCCACCGTCAACGCGCTTATCTTGATCGGGATGTTCGCGCTTGTGATCGTGGTGTTCGCCGCCGGGTATACACGCCAGGCGTTGAAGCTGCCCGACCCGCAGTACCGTGTTACGCAGAGCATCGATCAGGATTTGGAGAACGCCAGCGATGTTACTTTGTACATCAACCTGAGCCTGACCGAGCTGGTCATCAACGCGCAAGATGAGGCAAGCGGACGCCTCACCGGGACCTTTATCGGCAGTACCGAGACCTACTTGACTACCGATTATGCGCGACCTGCCGGCAATGTGGGCACTCTGACCCTCACCGAGACCAACGTAAACCCCATCCCTCGGTTGGAGGAATTCGGCAGCAGCCGCTTGGAGATTTGGCTTCCGCCCGACGTGCCGTTCAAGCTCTTCATCAAAGGTAATGTGGGTAACATCGATATGGACTTGCGTCGGCTCGATGTGAACAAGGTGGAGGCAAACACCAGCCTGGGTGATATCATCCTAATTCTTTCGGAAGATGC
>CAZJBO010000154.1:0-1154 GCA_964544075.1 uncultured Anaerolineae bacterium | reverse complement strand
CACAGATGGTGGGCGACCTGGCAACTGCGCAGGGCAACGTGACGTTGCGCTATCCCGAAGCGCTGCCGCTTAGCTTTCGGAAGACCCACGAGTTCGAGATTGGGGTCAGCGATCAAATGCCCTCCGGCTTCGAGAGCCTCGGCGGGGGCAGGTGGCGGCCTTTCATCTACACCGAAGCTCAGGTCAAGGTGACGTTAGAACTCAGCACCCGCTTCGGCAACATCATCGTAGAACACCTCGTTGAGTGACCAAGTGTCTGATATGGCCTATACCCGTAATGCTCCCGATGCCCAGCCGCGCATCCTGATCGTCGATGACGATTGGCTTAACTGCGAAGTGTTGGAGGCATACCTTGAATCGGCGGGCTATGTGGTCCTCAGCGCTCACGACGGCGCCCGCGCGTTCGCCGTAATCTCCGAAACCCCGGTTGATCTGGTGCTCTTGGACGTCAGGATGCCGGGCATGGACGGCTATGAGGTGTGCGCCAAGCTCAAGCGCAGCCCTGTCACCCGGCGTATACCGGTCATCATGGTCACGGCGCTGGAGCAAGAAGGCGATAAACTCCGCGCGGTCGAGGCCGGTGCAGATGGCTTTGTCACCAAACCGTTTGATTTCCCCCTGCTGCTGTCCCGTATCAAATCTCTGTTGCACATCAAGGGCGACGAACCCGGCGTCGAGACCGCAGACTAACGATGGTAAATGCCGGTGGAGTGAGCCGCGCATAATATACTAAGCCGGCATGACGTCCTCAGCCTGGAAGTGGAAACCCCAGGCACAAATATTCAGTGGTGAAGCTGTGCTATGTACTCTAAACGCGCCAGATCAGGCAACCCTCCCTTGATTCTCATCATCCTCATCGTCGCTTTGATAATCTTTGGCTGCTATATTCTATGGAGCGGCGCAATCGAACATACCCGCGACTCTGCCGAGGGTGGGCTGCGCGCCGCCAAAACCCAGGCTGCTGCCTCGGTTACCGAGGCGCGCCCTACCCTAAACTTCCTTCCCACCTTCCCCCCCACTTGGACACCTCCGCCCCCTTGCATCGACTTTACGGTCACGGTCGAGAACGCCGTGGTGCGCAGCTGTCCCGGCGCCGATTGCCGCGTGGTTGCGTCTTACTCCTATGGCACGCTGGTGTGCGTCGTTCGACATAT
>CAZJBO010000153.1:0-6767 GCA_964544075.1 uncultured Anaerolineae bacterium | reverse complement strand
AAGGTGTCGTTGTGCGCACTTTGCACCCCACAGCTCAACCGGTTGACCCCTTGTCGGCTCAGGTCGTGCAAATATGCACGGCTTACCGCGCCGGGGTGCGCCTCCAGGGTGACCTCGGCGTCCGGGGCGAGCGCGAAGGCCTCGGCGCAAGCCGCGAGCAGACCACCTATCGCGCCGGGTGCGAGCAGGGCAGGGGTGCCGCCGCCGAAGTAAACCGACGTGACAGGCTGCCCGGCCCCAACCCGGCGCAGTGAGCGTTGCAGTGTCGGTACATAGCGGCGGAGGCGCGCGCCGCGCTCTGTGATGGAAAACAGACCGCAATATGTGCATTTCGTGCGGCAGAAGGGGATGTGTAGGTATATCGCCAGCATAGCTTGTTTAATAGGGAGATATCAGGCTAAAAGACAGTGTATCGCCTAATGGTGCCGCGCCCTGGGTGAGCGGTTGGCTTCCCGCTCTCCCTTCGAGGGGTGATTGCACGCATAACGTTAGTTAACTATAATACAACCATTGCAGGTGGGTAGCGAACACATAGGGCAAAGGTAATATGGATCATATAGAGACACAGAAATTTCCGGGTCCATCCCCCGCCGGGGGCGGCGAGAATGCGCTAAAGACCAACACGGTACTACAAAATCGCTACCGCATCGTCGGCGTGCTGGGCATCGGCGGCATGGGGGCGGTCTACAAAGCGCGCGACTTGCACTTTCCTAACGTCGAGCGCATGGTGGCAGTCAAGGAAGTGCTTAATAACTCGCCAAACCCGCAGATGCGCGAGGTCAGCTTACGGCACTTCGAGCGCGAGTCCGACGTCCTAGCCTCGCTCAACCACCCGGCGGTCCCGAAAATTTATGATTATTTCAGCGTCCGCGACCGCGCATACTTGGTGATGGAATACATCAACGGGCGGAACCTGGAAGAGATTATTAACAAAACCAGCGATTTTATTAAAGTCGATCTTGTCCACCAATGGGCCATCGATATATGCGAGGTGTTGCACTACCTGCACAGCAACGAACCGGAACCCATTGTCTTCCGCGATATTAAGCCGGCCAATATTATGATCGACCAGCATCGGGCGGTGCGTCTGATCGACTTCGGCATTGCCAAACCCTTCCAGATGGGACAAAAGGGCACCATGATAGGCACGGAGGGCTATTCGCCCCCTGAACAATATAAGGGCGAATCGTCGCCCAGCGGCGATATTTACGCACTCGGTGCGACTCTCCACCACATCCTCACCCGGCGTGACCCGCGCCTAGAGCCGCCCTTCTCGTTCAAGGACCGCCCAATACGTGACTATAACCCAAGCGTCTCGACCGAGTTTGAGGCCGTCATCATGCGCGCGCTCGAATATAAGGTCGAGGACCGCTACCCCACTGCCGAGGCCATGAAGAATGTGTTGGAGCAGATACGCCTTGAGCGAGGTGCCGCCTCGTCTGTGACGGTCGCCGCAGCGCCGACCCCCGCTGCGGCGGCAGCGTCCGATGCCGGGGGCACAAGGGCATCTACCTCGTTGTTCTTCCCCTCCGATAATGAAGTGCTCCCCTTGTGGAAGTACCAATGCGAGGACGAAGTACGGTCCTCGCCTACCGTCGTGAAAGGTTCCCTATACGTCGGCTGCCACGACAACGGCCTCTATTGTCTGAACGTCGCCGATGGCGAGCTGCGGTGGCGTTATGCAACCGAGGGCGGGATATCATCCTCGCCGGCGGTTAAGGACGGCGTGGTCTACTTTGGCTCAGACGACTATAGCTTGTATGCGGTCGATGCCCAGCAAGGACGCATCCAATGGTCTTATCCCACCGAGGCACCGGTGCGCTCGTCACCGCGCGTGGCGTTGGGGCATGTGTTCATCGGCTCGGATGACGGCCATTTATACGCCATCCGCACCGGCACCGCCCGGCGTGCGTGGCGGATGCAGGCCGGCACACCGATACGCTCGACGCCCTGGGTGACGGACGATAAGGTCTTGTTCGGCTCCGATAACGGCGAGTTCTACGCACTAGACCTCTCCGGCGCGCTTAAGTGGCGTTTCAAAGCGCGGCGCGGCGTCATATCCTCCCCCATAGTGGCGGATGAGACCGTCTATTTCGGCTCGCTCGATTGGCATGTATATGCGATCAGCGTCGATACCGGCTGGACGGTCTGGCGCTATCGCACAAGCAAGCCCGTCATCTCGTCACCGGCGTTGGATGACCGGCATCTCTACATCGGCTCATCAGATGGCTATCTCTATGCAATAGACTATGCCAACGGACGCGACCGCTGGAAGTTTGAGACCGAAGGACAGGTATCAGGCCGGCCCGCCGTCTACCAGGGCGCAGTCTATATCGGCAGCACCGACGGCTATCTCTATAGCATCGACGGCAAGAACGGACAGCTGCGTTGGAAGTTTCAAACCGGCGGGCCGATAGTCTCGTCTCCCTGCATCTACGAGGGGAGCGTCTACGTCGGCTCGATGGATCATTTTGTTTATGCTTTAATCGCGTGATGGAGCAGGGAGCAGAGAAACCGGGTGGATTACCTACGACGTTTGTTGGGCCAATCCATAATATCAAAGCAGGAGGCAGCGGTGGATAGCGTTGAAGGCTATGATGCCATGCGTGCGCCGACCCACCACTTGCGCTATGGACAGGCAAGCGACGTAGGGAAGACCCGCAGCAGTAACCAGGATGCATGTATGTCTTTCGCCACTTCGCAGAACGGGATGCTGGCCCAACCGGGCTTTGGCCTCTTCATCGTCGCCGATGGGATGGGTGGGCATATCGACGGCGAAAAGGCCTCCAGCCTATGTATGCGCGTGGTCGCCGAACACGTGACGCAGCACGCTTATCTTCCCATGCTCACGCCCGGCGCTGCCCGGCCAAACCTGATGGAAGTGCTCAACGAGGGTGTTTTGGCGGCGAACCTGGCGGTTGCGCGACAGATGCCCGAAGGCGGTACGACAATAACCGCCATCCTGACCCATGACGAACAGGCCTACATCTCCCAGGTGGGCGATAGCCGCGCCTACCTGATCGACTTGGAAGAGAAGGCGATGCAAATCCTCACCCGCGACCATTCGCTGGTGCAGCGCCTGGTCGAGCTGGACCAGCTCACGCCCGAACAAGCCGCCGAGCACCCGCACCGTAACATCCTATACCGCGCCATCGGGCAGTCCGAACACCTCGAACTCGATAGCAAGGTCATCGCCTTGCCGCCCAACGCCTGGCTGCTCTTATGCTCTGATGGCTTGTGGACTGTGGTGCCGGAAGAACGTATCATCGAGATCGTCGTCAATGCCCCCGATCCACAAACAGCGTGCGACCGGCTTATCGACACAGCGAATTCCTATGGCGGGCCAGACAATATCACCGCCGTGCTCGTCGAGCTGCCTACGCGCAGCGATCAGGCCGATGATCGGGATGACACCAGTGCCCCCAGAGAGCAAGGTGAATAAATACCTTAATGGGGTAGGGGGAGGATGCGGAGAACCGGTCGATGTGGTGCGTCTCCCGACCGTAGAGAACTTCGCCCAGGGCAAGGTCGCCGGGGAACCCTTGTCTATGTAGATGCGGCGGCGCCTTGCGCGCGCACCCCGGCAGGTGGGATATTATGGCTGTAAACCAACATTTGTATACTATCTTGGGTGTGCCGCCCAACGCCAAGCCCGATGAGATCAAACGCGCCTACCGTGACGGCGCGCATCGCTTTCATCCCGACGCGAACGCACACCCCGGCGCTGCTATACAGTTCCGTGATATTGCGAATGCATATGAGATTCTGAGCGACCCCGACCGGCGCGCTGCTTACGACCGCCAACGCCGCAGCATCGCCGACCGGCGCCCTTATCTCACGGTTCAAGTCACCCCAAGCCGGCGTACCGTCGCACGCCTCGAAGAACCACAGGTCATCTACGTCCTGGCCGAGGTGACGCCCGGACGCCCCGAAGCCGAGCCGCAAGATACGGTGCTTAACCTGACCCTGGTCATCGACCGCTCGACCTCGATGCGCGGCGCGCGTATCGAGCAGGTCAAGGCCGCTGCATACCACCTCATCGACAACCTAAACGATGATGATATCATCTCTATCGTATCCTTTGCCGACCGCGCCGAGACGATTGTCCGGGCAACCACGCTGGCCCAGAGCGAACGCCAAACCCTCAAGGCTCTGGTGCGCTCGATGCAGCCCGGCGGCGGTACCGAGATATTCAAAGGTCTCGCAGCCGGCATGACCGAGATCAGACGACGTTGGAAGAAACAATATGTCAACCACATGGTATTGCTTACCGACGGACAGACCTATGGCGACGAAGAAGACTGTCTTCAGCTGGCCGAGAGAGCCAGAAAGCAGGGCATCACGATCTCCGGTATGGGGATCGGTCAGGATTGGAACGACAGGTTCATCGACGAACTTACCGCGCGCACCGGGGGCACGACAACCTATATCGACTCGTCAAAGGCAGTGACACGCTTCCTCAAGGACCATGTGCGCAATCTGGGCACCGCTTATGCCGAGCGCCTACAATTATCAATCGCACCCGATGCCGATATTATCATGGAAAGCGCCTTTAAGATCACGCCCAGCCCCATGCCCCTCCCGCTCGACGTGCACCCGGTACCACTCGGCGCGCTTGAATATAACCGGCCCATCTCGGTCTTAATACAGCTCCAGATTCCACCGGTCGCGATGAACGGTCCGCGCCCTCTGGCCCGCCTTGATATAACCGGCGACATAATGTCGGCAAACCTAGAGAAGTACAAAGCCATCGCCGACGTATTCATCGAGGTATCCGACGCCGCGCCAGCCGAATCGCCGCCGCCCTCCATCCTGAGCGCGTTGGGCAAGCTCACTCTCTACCGTATGCAAGAGAAAGCCCGCGAAGCTATCGAACGCGGCGACATCGAGGAAGCAACCCGCAAGCTCGAAAACTTGGCGACCCGCTTGCTCGCCGGCGGCCAAACTGAGCTGGGCAACGCGGCGCGCAATGAAGCGATCCGAGTCGCCCGCACCAGCGCGCTTTCGGAGGCGGGGAGCAAGGTGCTCAAATATGGAACCCGCGCTTTGCTGCTGCCCCCGCCCCAAGATATGGACTCGTGAGAGGATAAGATAATGTTATGCCCACACTGTGAGCACGAAAACCTTGAAGGTACACTCTTTTGTCAAAAGTGCGGCAAAAGCCTTTTTCTTAATCAAGGCAGTACTTCTGTCTCAACCCATCGGCTGAAGCAACCCTCCGATGATATCGGCGTCAAAGCGACCTGGGGTACCGCACGCTTCGACCGGCACGCAACCATCGTGATGCACATCCAGGATACGGCAACTCCTATCGCGATCCAACCCACCGACGAAGCCATCCTGGGCCGCGCCGATTCCGCAAGCGGTACAAACCCTCATGTTGATCTATCACCCTACGGCGCGCTCGACAAGGGAGTCTCGCGTCTGCACGCCGCCATCCGACGCGGCGATGACACCCTCACCCTAATCGACCTGGGGAGCGTCAACGGCACCCATCTCAACAATCAACGCCTGATCCCAAACCAGCCCAGAGTGCTCCGCGATGGCGACGAGATACGCCTGGGAGACCTCGTGCTCCATATTTACTTCAAATAGCAGAGAGATGCTCAGGAGACGCAAACGATGATTAGTATCTTGCTACACATCACCAACGAACAACCTATCATGGTGGAGGTGGAAAACCTCCCTTCGCCGACCGATACTTGCATCGTCGGCAGAAACCCCCGCAAACGCGATGGCAAAGAGGTGCATTACATCATGTCCGAAGTCACTACGGTCATCTTCCCCTGGCACCGCGTTAGCTTCATCGAGGTCATGCCGAGCGCCGACGCAGATGAGATCATCGGCTTTGTGCGCGAGTAGCAGCAAAGGTTCTACCTTACCATGACACTGAAACCCACCACGCCCGCCTCGCGTGAGCGCAAGCGCATTTTGGTCGTCGATGACGAGCCGCGCATGATTGAGTTCATCCGCATGAACCTGGAACTCGACGGCTACCAAGTGTTCGAGGCACGCGATGGCATCGCCGCCCTGAAAACTATCCGCACTCAACTGCCCGACGTGATCTTGCTCGATGTCATGATGCCCAACCTCGACGGCTATGAAACACTGCGGATGCTGCGCGAGTTCTCCAACGTGCCGGTGATTATGCTCACGGCGAAAGGTGAGGAAGACGACAAAGTGCGCGGGCTAGAGCTGGGCGCAGACGACTATGTGACCAAACCCTTTGGCCCCCGTGAGCTTTCCAGCCGCATCAAGGCCGTGCTGCGCCGCGCCGAGATGCCTTCTGTTTTGCCCGAACAGGCGATACTAAAGATCGACGATCGCCTCAGTATCGACTTTAACCGTCGCACTGCCATCGTGAACGGCGAAACGATCAAGCTCCGCCCTACCGAATATCGCTTGCTCTACCACTTGGTCGAAAACGCCGGCTGGACTGTGCCGCACGATCAGCTCCTTGCCAAAGTGTGGGGCTACGAATATCGGGACGAGACGCATTACGTGCGGCTCTACGTGAACTACCTACGTGAGAAGATAGAGGAAGACCCCGCACATCCCAAATATATTCTAACCGAGCGCGGCGTAGGTTATCGCTTCGTGGACTTCCGCGATAAATAGCCGGGGGCTTGACCCCCGGCACCCCATGCTTCTCGAATTCGCATAATTCATAGTTCGCGGTTAATCTTCCCTGTGGAAAGGTATCTGTTCACCGGCTCTCTGTGGGGGCTTTGAGCCGGGGGCATTCCCTCCGGTCACCCCACACCTCC